>JBGMRC010000134.1:0-4205 GCA_048061075.1 bacterium
TGGGACACCGGCCATAGGCCGGCACACTACATACTCGCCCTCAGATAGGTCGCCAGATTAACATCCATATTCACAAGACCCAGCTTTCGCCTCACTTGTTCCCGCTGCCTGCTGACTGTGGCCGGTGAGACATTGCGCAGTTCGGCGATTTCCTTGGTTCCCAGGCCGCTCTTTATCATTGTGCAAATATGAATTTCGGCAGGAGTGAGGGAGTGAAACTTGTCTGAGAGGTGACTCGCGAAAGAAGAGGTGATCTCCTCCAGATTGTCACGGAGCAGTTTAACCAGTTTCCTCTTGGGAGCCGGCATGCTTATCTCAAGCTCGTTTATGATCGGCATCAGGACCTTGTCAACGTTGTTCCGGATGTCCATGTGTATCTCGTTTTTTTCCTCCTCGATCCTCGCCAGGATGGTCTTCAAAGCGTCATTGGTCTCCCTGAGGGCCTGCCGCTCGAGTTCCAGCTGCCTGTTCTTCTCCTGGATCTCCTCTTCAGCGGATATGCGCATGAAAATGTCTCCTGTCCGCTCAGCTATGGCGTCAATGAGAGCTCGCTCCTCGTGAAGAAAGGGACCCTCGAAGGAAGGAGAACACTCCTTGAGATAGCATACAGTCACCTCGCCGGCAGGCTCACCGTATACGTGGATGGTTGATGACTGACGCCAGCTGGTTACTTCGAAATTCGGGCTCTTGAAGACCAAGTCCTGGAAAGTTATTCGCGCGCAGGTGATCTCTGGATACTGCCACGAAGGGGGGATGAGGTTGACAATGGCGTTCAAGACGCCCTCCATGGAACCGCTCTCGGACTCGGCAAGCTGGGCGAGGGCATAAAGACAGTTGAGCTCCTTGATGCGCTCCCGCAAGGCCCATTCGATACGGGCTGGATCGCTTTCAACATTCTGTGGCAGCCGCCACGTCATAAAATCGGACTGCCGGACAGTACTCTTACGTTCGAATGCAACAACAGGATCCGCAGACGGTCTTTTGCCGGTCATGGTCGGCCCCTTTCTCAAGCTGTCGATAGCAGCCCCCTGAGAGACTAAAAAAAATGCCTATATTGTATAGGCGATCCTTATGCATTCAAATCGTATTTACCTGTGAAAATTACCACATTACTATGCACCAATCAACCATTCTTCCATATCTTCTTCAGGAGGTGCACATGTCTCATTCACTTGACACCATCCTTGAGGGGCGCAGGAGCCAGCCTCAACAGCTTATCGAAGTTCTCCAGGACATTCAGATAGAGCACGGCCACATCTCGAGGGATTCGGTGGATACCGTTTCCAAAGAACTTGGTGTGCCGTTCATGGAGGTCTACCGGGTCGTCAACTTCTATAAGGCCTTTTCCACGGAGCCCAAGGGGAAATACCTCATTACCCTCTGCCTTGGAACGGCCTGCCACGTAAGGGGCGCAAACCCCCTGGTGGAGCAGGCCCTGAGCATGCTGGACATAGAAGAGGGAGAGACCACACAAGACGGCCTCTTTACCGTGGAGGGCGTAAATTGTCTCGGGGCGTGTGCCCTCGCTCCAGTTGTGGTCCTCAACGGTGTCTATCATCATCACATGACACCTGCCAGGCTGAGGGTGTTGATCAGCAGGACTCAGCGGAAAGAGGGAGGATCAGGTGATGCATAAGATCGAGAGTATTGCTGACTTGACAGCGATGCGGGAGAGGCTTTCGGACGAACACGACAAGGAAGCTATCGTAATGACAGTGTGCGGCGGTACCGGTTGTAAGGCATCCCGCTGCCAGGAAGTTATAGATGAGGTGGAAATGGAGCTTGAAAGCAACGTCATGAACGGAAAGGTACAGCTAAAAGTGACCGGATGCCACGGCTTCTGTGAGCAGGGGCCGATCATGGTGATCGATCCGAGTAATATCTTTTACTGTAACGTTAAAGCCACCGACGTTAGAGGGATCCTCAGCAGGACAG
The DNA here is from genome assembly GCA_048061075.1 of bacterium. Classification (GTDB taxonomy): domain Bacteria; phylum BMS3Abin14; class BMS3Abin14; order BMS3Abin14; family BMS3Abin14; genus SZUA-178. The sequence goes on from JBGMRC010000134.1 coordinate 1,936, forward strand.
TGGAAAAAGGGGAAGTTATCGATAAACTCCTCTACACAGACCCAGTCACTGACAAAAAAGTCCTGACGGAATCGGAAATACCCTTCTACCAGGCCCAGACTCCCACACTCTTGTCCATGAACAGAAGGATTGACCCGTGCTCCATTGAAGATTATTTCCTTCTTGGAGGCTACGAGGGTCTGGTAAAAGTGCTCACCGGCATGTCACCCGAAGAGGTTGTCGACGAGATAACAGCTTCGGGCCTGCGGGGACGGGGCGGTGGGGGGTTCCCCACAGGTACCAAGTGGGCCGCATGCAGGGCCGCTGCCGGGGATGAAAAGTTCGTCATCTGCAACGCGGACGAGGGGGATCCCGGTGCCTTTATGGACCGCTGCATACTGGAAGGCAACCCCCATGCGGTTCTGGAGGGAATGCTTATTGGAGCACATGCCATCGGTTCAGAACAGGGGTACATCTATGTGCGCAACGAGTATCCACTGGCGGTTAAGAACTCACGTACAGCCATCAGCCAGGCAAGAGAACATGGCCTTCTGGGTGATAATATCCTCGGAACCGGGATGAAGTTCGACATCGAGATAGCTCGCGGAGGAGGGGCCTTCGTGTGTGGTGAATCTACTGCACTCATGGCTTCACTGGAGGGCAAGGTGGGCGAGCCCAGACCAAAAGATGTTCACACCGTTGAGTTCGGGCTGTGGAACAAACCGAGCAACCTCAACAACGTTGAGACCTGGGCCAACGTGCCGTCAATAATCAACAATGGTGCTGATTGGTTTGCCGGAATGGGCACCGAGGGCAGCAAGGGAACCAAGATCCTGGCCCTCACCGGCCAGGTAAAAAATACAGGCCTCGTAGAGGTAGCCTTCGGTACCACTATCCGGACCGTGGTGGATAAGATCGGAGGGGGCGGTCGAAATGGCAATAAAATCAAGGCTGTCCAGACGGGTGGGCCATCCGGCGGGTGTCTTCCTGAATCCATGTTCGACCTTCCCATCGATTTCGATATCCTCTGGGAAAAGGGTTCCATGATCGGTTCCGGAGGTCTCGTGGTCATGGACGACAAGACCTGCATGGTGGACGTTGCCAAGTACTTTCTGAAGTTCCTTCAGGACGAATCCTGCGGTAAGTGCGTTCCATGCAGGGTAGGTGTGGACAGGCTGCTCGAGATCGTTACCGACATCACAGAGGGACGCGGAACCGCCGAGAAGATAGAGCTCCTTAAGGAACTGGGGGACACGGTTGCCCATACCGCTCTGTGCGGCCTTGGCAAGACGGCGCCCAATCCGGCCTTATCCACCCTTCGCTATTTCGCCGAAGAGTACGATGCCCATATCAATGAGAAGCGCTGCCCGGCTGGTGTCTGCAAAGCTCTCATCGAGTATTCCATCGATGCCGAGCTGTGCAACGGCTGCGGAGCCTGCCTAAAGGCATGTCCCAGCGATGCCATTAGCGGAGAGATCCACGAAGTTCACTCGATCGACCTGGCAGCCTGCGACAAATGCGGTATCTGCCCGACCACCTGCACGGAAAGTGCGATCATCGTTCAGTGAGGGAGAAAAGACATGCATCAGAATGTGACACTGACTATAGACGGGGCCGCAGTAAGAGTACCCAAGGGCTCGAGCGTCCTGGATGCCGCCCTGCAGGCGGCGGTATGCATACCGCACCTGTGCCACATGCCAAATCTGGACGACATCGGAGCATGCCGGATATGCGTAGTTGAGCACATAAGGAACGGACGATCGAAGATCACCACATCCTGTACACTCATCGCCCAGGAGGGGATGGTGATCGATGCTAACTCCGAGAGGGTGCAGATGTTGAGGCGAAACATCGCCGAGCTGCTCGTTACCCAGGCGCCCAACTCCAAGGCAATTCAGGACCTGGCTGTACGTTGTGGGGTGACGGAAGCGCGTTATTCCTTCCGCAACGATGACTGTGTTCTATGCGGACGGTGCGTCAGGGCCTGTACAGAGTTCAAGGATGCCCGAGCCATAGGATTTGTGGGTCGGGGAAGGGAGCGCCGCGTGAGGTTCCCCTACGATGAAAGGCCGGAGTCATGCAGTCTGTGCAGAGAGTGCGTTATGCTGTGCCCCATGTCGGTTACCCCGTGCGACGGATCCATGCACGATAAGGATGGATACCTGTGCGGCAAGTGTGAGTCCACGGTAAATTCCCCTCAGTATCCTGTGGGTGTATGCATCAGGTGTGACATGGGAGAGGGCTTCGATTGCGCCAGGCATTTTGGTTAAACATAGGAAAGAGGAAAAAGG
>JBGMRC010000135.1:0-4196 GCA_048061075.1 bacterium
ACTCCACCTGTATTGAAAACAGACACTATGGCAGCGAAGGGCCCGATGGCATTTGCTACATCGTTCGCGCCGTGGGCGAATGCTACGTAACTGGCAGTCAGAACCTGGAGATAGGCGAATATATTTTCGGTTTGTTTGAAGGCTTCCTTTCTCCTTTTCGGCCGCTGGGCATTTTTCCTCATGAGCAGCATACGCATTACAAAGGAAGCAAACAACCCTACGGCAACAGCTATAAGCAGGGCCCTGCCGAAGGGTATGTCCAGGCGCAGGTTCTTCAGACCCTTGTAGATCACCGAAAGGACGAGGATCACAAATACGGGGAAGACGAGTATGGGTACTACCCGGTTTGCCGCCCTGACCGGGTTCCAGGATGAAAGCACGGTCCTCTTGATAAAGACAAAGGTAAGGAACCCTAGAGTGCCACCGAATAAGGGAGATATGAACCAGCTCAGGACTATAAAACCAAACTTGCCCCAGTTGACCGCCGACAGCCCCCCCACGAGGAGCCCGAAACCGACAACCCCGCCTATTATGGAATGTGTAGTTGATACCGGAAGCCCGAGGAAGGTGGCAAAGTGCAGCCATATACCTGCGGCAAGCAAAGCCGCAAGCATGCCTAATACAAATACTTCCGGATTGTCCGCGAAGACTGATGGTGAAACGATACCCTTGCGGACGGTGTTGGTTACGTTTCCCCCGACCATAAAAGCTCCGAGGAACTCGAAGATGGCAGCAAGGACAACGGCCTGTTTGAGGCTTACTGCATGGGAACCTACGGAAGTTCCCATGGCATTGGCAACATCGTTGGCACCGATGTTCCAGGCCATGTAGGCGCACGCAGCCAGGCTGAACCAGAAGACCCAGTATCCGATTTCAAGCATAGTCAGGCTATTTAGAGAGGAACAACCGGATCCGGTTTGCCGTCCTCTCGGCGTTGTTGGCTATGTCGCCAACGGCTCCAAGGACTTTCATCCAAAGGACAATGTTAAGAGCTCCTAATTCGTCTTCCAGGGTCAGGAGTTTAGTGACCAGTTTGTGCTGTTTCTGGTCCGCTTCATATTCTTCCCGACCCAGGTTGTCGATCATCTCAAGGACCTTACTCGCCTCGGCCCCGCCGAAGGACGCTTCCATGAGCTCATCGAGCTCCTCTCCTATCTTGCCGTACTGATCAACCACAACCATGACCTGATCGATGAGTTCCCAGAGATAGTCCCTCATTGCTTCAGGGACGGGAAGGCGCCGCAGATTAAGCAGCACCATTACATCTTCAGCAACATCGCTGATGGAATCCTGCGTAGAAAGTATTTCCAGAAGATCCCTGCGGTCCACGGGAGTGAAAATTGTCCTGGGCAGGTCGCCGCGAATCTGATTCTTGATCTTGTCGGCTTCGTATTCGATCTCCTGAATGCTGGCCGATATCTCCTGAAACCTCTCCTCGTTGCCTTCTACCAGAGTCTTGAACAACTCAGGTATCAGCTCAGCGCACTCAATGACCTTCCTCATATGGTCCTGGAGAGGACCAAAGGGCGATTTGGCGAAGAGCTCAAAGATGGTTCTTCTCATTATTTTCCTCCAGATTCATTACTTCCAATGAGTGATAATCAGTCCATATATATTGTTTGTGCTCCTAGTGACACATCATAACAACTTTGTAAAGTGAATATGATATTTCCTAACGTTGAACCTTGAACGTTGAACCTTGAACGTTGAACCTCGCCAATCACGCCAGGGCCTCCTCGCTGTCGAGCAGGTACACTTCCACCATATCACCAGCATCCGCACCGGACACATCCTCCGGAAGAATGATGATGCCGTTGGCCTCTGACATGGAACGCAGGATCCCCGATCCCTGCTTCCCCGTAGTCTTCGCGTATAGCGTTCCGTCATCCTTGCGCACCACACCCCGGATGAAATTCCTGCGACCCCTCTTCTTCCTGATATCCTCTTCTAAAACCGCCTGGACAGTGGGCCTGAAGAGCCTGCTGTGTCCCATCATCTTTCTGAGCGCCGGCCGTACGTAAAGCTCGAAAGAGAGCATAGCGGACACCGGATTCCCGGGGAGGGCAAATACAGGGGTTCCATCCTTTTCCCCGAAGGTCATTGGTTTGCCCGGTTTCTGCGCCACTCTCCAGAAATGGATCTTTACATCTATCCTGCCGAAAACGTCCTTGAGATAATCGTGATCACCCATGGATATACCGCCGGTTGTTATGAGCACCTCAGATTTCAGGCCTTTCCTGATCATCTCCGCCAGGTGTTCCGGTTCATCCCTGGCGATCCCCAGCTGCCTGGGCAGCGCGCCGCACTCGGTTACGAGGGCTGCCAGGCTATAGGAGTTGCTGGAATAGATCTGTGCTTCGGTCGGCTCCTGGCCGAGGGGAACCACCTCGTCACCGGTTGCAAGTATCGCAACCACCGGCCTGCGGTATACGGACACCTCCTCTACACCCTGTGACGCCAGAAGGCCAATATCCGCCGGTTTCAATTGTCTTCCCGGCTCCAGGATAATTCCTCCGACGGCTATGTCTTCGCCGGCCTCACGGACGTTCTTTCCAGGCGGCATTGGTTCCGCGAGGATCAGAATTTCATCCTTTACAGACGTCTGTTCAACTGGAACTACAGTGTCCACACCGTCCGGGACAGGCGCCCCTGTCATGATCCTCACCGCCTTGTCATGATCCACTTTCCTGCCGGGCAGGTCTCCGGCGTGGATCGTCCTGACGATGGGCAGATAAACGGGTGACTTTTCAGAAGCGCCTTTAGTTACCGCTGCCGTAATTGCAAAACCGTCCATGGCGGAGTTTTTCAAGGGTGGGACGTCCCTGGACGCTATTATGGTTTCGATAAGAACCCTCCCGAGGGAATTTTCCAGCTGAATATTCTCCTTGTCCAGCCGGGTTGCGGAGTTAAGGATAATCTCCGTTGCCCTGGCAGCCGGTATCAATTTTCCGTCTTCATGACCCACGCTTTATCCTCACGTCTCCACGCCGCATGGTCACCTGGCTCCTGTCCAGATACTCCAGCAGCGGAATCATCCATTTCCGGGTGATGCCGGTGATCTCCCTGAAATGCGGCATCGCCATCTCGCTGTTTGCCCCGAAATAGACCAAAACCTTTTCCATCAGGCTCTCATGTGCCTCCGGGTGGATAAAATAATCGTCCTTAACGCGAACAACATCCCCCCTCTGTGCCAGTAGTCCGAGGAGCGCTTTGAGTTCGTCGGGTCTGGCGGAAAACTCTTCGGCCAGATCCTGAACGAAGGGCGGGGAAAGGCCGTCTTTGGCGAGAACCTCCATCACTTTGCCGCTCAAGGCCTCCTGTTGGGGTGTCAAAGTCACCTCATGGGCCTTCAGGCGGACTGTGTCCTTTTCCAGCTCGATCTCGTCCTTTTCCTCCAGAGCAGCCAGGAGCATTTTGAAGGGTCGTTCGGGGAAATCCCGGGCGAGCTTCATCCTGAGCTCTTCCCTTCCCATACCTGTTTTTAATGGGTTGGTTTTATGGTATGCGATGAGCGTTTTTACCATCTTTTTCTTAAGCTCATCATATGACTCCAAAGAGTATGCAAGAGCGCCTTCGCCTGAGCCGATGAGTATAGCTTTTCCGCCTTTTTCCAGTTCCATCAGAGCATTTGAAGCGTCATCTGCAAGAACACCCGAGCGCACCGCAAGCTGGTCCATCGGCGCTCCGAAAGTGGAAGCCTGGTCGAGGTGGACCTGCAGCCTGGCAATGTGATCCTGAGTATCCAGCCTTATCAGGCTGTTTATTACAGACTTTCGCATTCTCCGGTGCTTGGCCGGTAGAGGATCGAGAACTACTCCTCCGCCGATTGTAGAGATTGGGGAATAGCTCCGGATAACGAAACGATCTCCGGGCAGGGCAACAGCGGGTGATTCCAGGCGCAGCTGGATCATGGCCTCGTCACCGGGTTTCAGAAAGTCAGCCTCCAGCAGCGCAACCCTGGTCATGATCTCCGATGTATAAAGGTGAAGCCTTACCCTCTCCCTGTTCTTTAAAGGCCTTGGTGCAGACGATAGAAGCTGGATTTTCACATCTATCAGGTAGGTCGGTATCAGAGTCCCCGGACGGGCCATGGTCTCACCCCTGTGAACCTGGGTCTTTTCCACACCCTGGAGATTAAGTGCTGTTCTCATCCCTGCCGAACTTTCCGGGTTCTTCTCACCGTGGATCTGCAGTCC
>JBGMRC010000136.1:0-4188 GCA_048061075.1 bacterium
AGCATAACGGAGCGGGGTCAGGTCCTGCCTTCTTACCTTTTTCTGATTTCAAAAATGCTTTCTATAAAAGGTAAGAAGGCAGGACCTGACCCCAATAAAAAATGGAACGGGATATAATCCACTTCTCAATACCCTCTTTTCCCATAGCCCTGGCCAGGGTCACGGACTCATCTTTGAGGGAGCGCCCTGTTGCCATAGCTCCCGGACATTCCGAACGGGCGCTTCTCCAGTACGTATCCACTGAAGCCAGGTCCGACGGTGTTTCCGAAGGTATGCCCGTTTACAGGGCAGTGCGCCTCTGCCCGTCCCTTACCCTCCTCATGCCCAACCCCGGCCTTGTGTCCGGCGGGACGCGAAAACTGATCTCCCTGTCACAGCACTATACCCCCCTCTGGGAGCCGGCCTCAGCCGGCCGGATCTTCCTTGATATGACAGGGTGCAGCCGATTGTACGGACCGGGCAGGGATATTGCCATGCGCCTTGAAAGGGAAATTGAACACAGCATGAGACTGAAGGGGTCTGCTGGAGTCGCCGGCAACAAGCTGGTATCGAAGATCGCCTCCGGCTGCCTGGACAAGCCAGGTATCTGCGATGTCCTGAGGGGAAGCGAGGCCCAGTTCATCTCCCCGATGCTCATATCCGTCCTCCCCGGGATCGGAAGGACCAGGGAGAATGTACTTCTCTCCGATCTGAACATCCACCTGGTGGGACAGGTAGCGGACCTTTCGGTCTCCCACCTCAAACTCCTTTTCGGCTCCTTTGCCCCGCTTCTCCACCAGCGTGCGGCAGGGATCGACCCCTCACCTGTAAAGCCGCCCGAGCTTTCCATGACCGTTTCTGAAGAGTCATACATGGCGCAAGAGGATAACGATGACAGCCTCCTCCTGGCCGAATTGTGCAGGTTGATTCAGAGATGCGGTTTCAGGTTGAGGAACATGGGAAAGGCGGCCGCGGTGATCCGGCTGACCGTGCATTTCGCCGACGGTATAAGCGCAAGGCGCGCTCACAGCTTCAGGGCTCCTGAAAACCAGGATCCAGCTCTGACAAAAGCCGCTGAAAAACTTCTTGAAGCGATATGTTCAAGGCGCGTCAGGGTGAGGGGGATGCGCCTGGATTGCCGGAAGCTTTACCGCAGCGGCGGCCAGGAAGACCTGTTTGCCCCCAGATCTTCCGGTTCTTTTACGGAAAGTTCCCTGCAGTTTGCCCTGGACAGTGTGCGCACAAAGTACGGCGCCAACGCTGTGTGCCGGGCAGACACTATCGAAAGCTGATGGGCAGCTTCGTCCACCTGCACGTTCATTCCTCATTTTCACCTGTCTGGGGCGTTATGGCTCCCGTTGAAATATGCCGGGCCGCCCTTGCCATGGGCATGGACCGCCTCGCTCTCACCGACAGGAATGGAGTGTACGGGATCCCCCATTTTCTGGAAGTGGCAAGGGAAGAAGGCGTAAGGCCCATAATAGGCGCCGAGGCACTAACGAAAAAGGAAAGGGCCGTGCTGCTGGCGCGCAACAAAACCGGTTACTCGAACCTCTGCCACATCCTTTCAGACATCCACAGCAGCGAGAACCCTGAGCTTTGTGACCTTATCGCCCCACGCAGGGACGGACTTATCGTCATCAGCGACAGCAGAGAGCTTCTTGTTACTCTTAAAAGAAGTTCACCGGAGGGGCTGTTCGCGGAACTTTCCCCCGGCCACAACATGCACAGGGCCCTGTCTGTTTCCAGGGAAACAGGCATTGCGCCTGTTGCCACAACCCGGGCCGTCTTTCTGAAGCCGGAGGACATTGAGACTCACAGGGTTCTCAGGGCCATAGCGTTAAATACCAAGCTTTCCAGGCTGCCTTCCGGACAGACAGCATCCGACTCGGACTTTTTTCGCCCGGCTTCAGCGATACAAGACTACTTTCCCCACTGTCCCGAAGCGATACACAACACTGTGCGTATCGCGGACCTGTGCAGGGATGACTGGGATTTTTCCGGGACCGTCTTCCCGGCCTTCAGGGGAATGAGCGACGAGGAAGCCTGCAGGGAGCTTGAGAGACGTTCTTTTGAGGGCGCGGTGAAAAGGTATGGCGGTGTCAACGAAACGATCGGGGAGCGTCTCCGCAAGGAACTGACTGTCATAGGTGAGAAGGGTTTTGCCCACTATTTTCTTGTCGTTGAGGAGCTTGCGAAGCGATCCCCCAGAACCTGCGGCAGGGGCAGCGCCGCCGCGTCTCTGGTATCTTACTGTCTCGGCATCACCCACGTGGACCCCATCCGCCACAACCTGTTTTTCGAGCGCTTTTTAAATCCCGGGCGCGTGGACCCTCCCGATATTGATATCGACTTTCCCTGGGACGAGCGGGATGACGTCCTTGATTTTGCTTTCGCGAGGTACGGAGCCAAACGGGCCGCCATGGTGGCCAATCAGGTGGGCTTCGGCGCCCGGTCAGCATTAAGAGAGGTGGCCAAGGTCTACGGTGTGCCGGAAGGAGAGATAAAGACCATCACCCGCCGAATCTCCGGTTTCTGGAAACCGGAACAGACAGAAGAGAAGATCAGCACGCATCCGCTTTTCGCCAATGAAAAACTGAGCGGCGACTGGCGAAAGATCCTGTCTGTAGCCAGGAGGCTCTCCGGCAAGCTGCGGCACCTTTCGCTTCACTGCGGGGGACTGGTGGTCGTACCGGACCGCATAAGGGACCACGTCCCGGTGGAGATCTCGGCAAAGGGGCTGCCGGTGATCCAGTGGGAAAAGGATCAGGCAGAGGCCTCAGGTCTGGTGAAAATAGACATTCTGGGAAACCGTTCTCTCGCCGTTATCAGGGATGCTATAGAAGCCGTCTGCAAAAACACCGGGGAAAAGATAGATTACGGCAGCCTGGACCCTCTCCAGGACGAAAAGACCCGCGCCCTGATCCGCACCGGCAGGACCATGGGTTGCTTTTACATCGAGTCTCCCGCCACGCGCCAGCTCCTCATGAAGATGTGGGGCGAAGAACCCGCCAGCGGTACTTTTGCGTGTGATCTTTTCGAACATCTTGTCATGGCGTCGTCGATCATTCGTCCCGCGGCCAACGCCTTTATCCGCGAGTTCGTCGCCCGTATGCGGGGCAAGCCATTCAGGGCCCTGCACCCCCTCCTGGAGGACATTCTGGCGGAAAGCTACGGCATAGCGATCTACCAGGAACACATCACACAGATGGCAATGGCCCTTGCTGATTTTTCTCCCTACCATGGGGATCAGCTCAGAAAGATCATCAGCAAGAAGCACAAGGGCAGGAAACTGGATGACTATCGAAAGATGTTCATGTCCGGCGGCCGGAACAAGGGAGTTTGCGATGAAGTTCTTGACAGAGCATGGGAACAGATCCTCTCCTTCGGCGGGTACTCATTCTGCAAGCCGCACTCGGCGTCCTACGCCCTGGTAAGCTGCAAATCCGCATACCTGAAGGCAAACCATCCGGCGGAGTTCATGGCGTCGGTCATATCCAACCAGGGCGGATTCTATTCCACGTTCGCGTATCTTTCCGAGGCAAGGCGCATGGGCCTTGCGGTCCTCGGCCCGGACATCAACGAAAGCTTGTATCATTACACAGGGTCAGGCGGAGCTGTGCGAGTGGGCTTCATGCAGATAAACGGGCTCACCAGGAGAGGGAAGGACCTGCTTATGGCCGAAAGGGAGCGTGAGGGTACCTTTGCCTGTTTTGAGGATTTTATCCGGCGCACAGCGCTGGATCCTTCCGATGTCAAGTTGCTCATCAAGGCAGGATGCTTCGATTCCACAGACGGGATCGACCATCGCCCCGGCCTGCTCTGGAAGCTCCTTGCCCACTGCCAGAAGCGCGAAGGTCAGGAAAACGGACTCCTCTTTGATGAACCGGGCGGGGATCTTCCCGACCCTCCACCATATGATGAGAAGGACATCATGCGACAGGAGCTGGAGACCCTGGACATGCTGATCTCGCGCCACCCGCTGGACGTGCATGCTGATGAGATCGAAGGAGCAGCACCCGTAAAGGCCTCGGAGATGGGCAGACACAAAGGACGGCCCGTGACCACTATAGGATGGTGGGTGACTGCCAAGGTCGTCCAGACAAAAAACGGAAAACCCATGGAGTTTGTAACATTCGAAGACACCACCGGCATCTACGACACCACCTTCTTTCCGGAAGCTTACAGGAAGTTCTGCAAAAAACTCAC
>JBGMRC010000137.1:0-4163 GCA_048061075.1 bacterium
GATAATATCAGGCTCTCCAGCCGTGCTTCTGTCAGCTGGGGGAATGTGTTACCGTCGGTCTCGATGGCAAGGAAGGGCAGGGACAACCGGTCGTGGTGCTTTTTCCAGAAGTCGGCGTTCTTCTTCGAAAAGTTCTGTTTTTCGTCCTCGAGCCGATGGCTTAGTATGGATTCAGCGATCCTGCTGGGCATACAGCCGAAGGGACCGATACTTATGATGCCGTGGGTATGGTCCCCTATTTCCTTGAGGGCCAGGGCAGTTGTCAGTATTGCCTCGCCGGTAAATTCAGGATTGATAAGGCTGCCTCCCTTATCTATGAGGTATTCGATATCAACTTTATATCCGTCGCTGAATCCGGAGAGTCGAAGCTGGTCCCTGACCTGGGCTTCCGTTCTCTTTATGAACAGCCCCTTTATTTTTGCCCTGAGCCGCTCCAGTAAGGATGTGCCGGGCAGTATTCCGGCTGCAACGATGTGGTTTATATATTGGAGCCACTCACTAATGGGAGCAGTCCTGACTACGATGCCTTTCCTTGCAAGCCTCTGGACCAGAAACTGGCTGGAAAGCTCATCCCTTCTCGCATAGATCTCTCCGATCAACGATATCTTCGTGGCCTCATTAAGTGACATCTTCTTCCTGAAGGCAGCAAGTTTTGCCATTTCCTCGCCCATCACGGCTATTACCGCTGCATGGCTGTCCCTGGCCAGGCTGTACAGGATCCTCTCTGTGCTCTCCTCCTGGGCTCTCAGCGCTCCTTCCCGGTCATCAGCCAGAGCAAGAATGCCCGCGTGGACATCCTCCAGTCCATCGGAAATAACGGTAGCCAGTACAGCTCGTGAAGCAAATCCTGGAGGCATTCCCGCGTACCTGTTTTCCGAGGACAGCGACAGCAGGGCGACGTTGCGGATCCGGTTATCCTTGATATATTCCTTCAGGGCGGTACTGTACTGACCGAACCTGCAGGGCCCGTCTGCTTCAGGAACGTAGTAGATAAGTAACTCATCTTTTCTTTTCCGTTTTTTCAGAAAATGCAGAAAAGAGCCGGTTACCAGTGTATAGGGGAGACATTCCTTGCATGAGGTTTCTCGCTTTCCTATTTCCAGTTCTATCTGCCCCGGCGGGTCCAGGGCTGTAGCTTGGATGCCCAGATATTGCAAACCTGAAGCAAGGGCCCTGGGTGCTGTATCGCCCATAGAGGGGATTATCAGGTGGACATCAGGATCTGAAAAATCCAGCGTTCTGCCGTCACTGGTCCGAACACGATACATTCCGTTGTGCAGTGTTGTCTGTGCGGGGAGAAAGCTCTCCATCTTCTGCTCCGGAATATCCTGTTCCCTGTAGCCCCTGACTACATCCAGGAACGCCTCGATCCTGGTGTCTATCCCCGCATCAGCAGTGTGGTCGTCGAATTCAAGTGTGAGAAACGGTTTCTGTCCCATGATCCTTTTGAACTGCTCGATGATAAAGGAGTCGGGGCCGCAGCTGAAGTTTGTAATGTACACACCGGAAAGATTTGGCCTTTCCTTGATGAACTCGGCTGCCTGAAGGATTCTCTGGCCTGACGCCCAGAACATCCTGCTAAAATTAGTTGTTCCCAGTTCCTCTGTAGGAAGAAAATCGTGGGGGATTATCCTGTAGCCACGGCTGGTGAACTTCTGTGGGACTCCCATGTTACCAACAGCGGCAAAAGCATTGTAGGAGCGGCCGAAAAGAACGATCGCGTTGTCAGACGGGCCCAGTGAAGACAGGAAGCGGCGGCCATGCTCCTTCATCTCTTCCTGGGATTTTTTGAAGACATCCCACGCCTTTTCAAATGAATCGGCTGATCTCCTGCTGTTAACACCCAGCTTCCGACCGATCCTGATAAAGGCTTGGCGCAATTTTCTCGGGCAGCTGAAGTCCAGCACTTCTGTTAATAGCCTGGAGTCCAGCTCATCGTGGAATGCTGCCCTGAGATAGTAAGGCTCGCTCTGAACAAAAGGACAGGTACAGTTGACGCCGTCTTCTGGCCGACCATACGCATTTATGACATGAGGGATAAAGATATGCTCGGGTTCCTTTGATAGAACGTCCTTCAGGAAACCATGGCTCTGCAATACCGGAAAGCAGAATGATGAGCCCGCCGAATCAAAACCCTCAGGGTCTGGATTGTCACTTTTAATTACACGAATCCCAAAGTTGGTGAAGAAGTGAGCATAGAGCGGATACGCTGTATGAGTATAGAGGGAAGTTGGTATCCCCACCGTCCGCTGTCCGCTGTTGACCCTCTGGTGTGCATATTTCCTGAAGATCAGATCTTCGCGGACTTTGACCAGATCGAGTTCCTCCGTATCCAATTTGCTGCACTGCCTGTGGCTGTAATATTTATTACATGCGCCTCCGAAGGGGTACGTTTTGCCGTTGATGGAATAGCGGTCGACGTTGCATTTCCGGTCGCATTTTTCCCTACCACCGGCACAGATGAAGGGTTTTTTCTGCTTTATCTCTCTGTCTGCCAGTTCCGCGAGATCGAACATCTTTTTTTCGATAAGATTGTTTGTAATTTTTCTGTGTACTTCCAGTGCTGCACCGAATGCGCCCATCAGACCGGGATCCGGAGGTACTACTATATCCTGCTCACAGAGGATCGCCATAGCCAGTGGAACAGCCCTGTTGTAACTGACTCCACCCTGCATGAAGATCTTCTTCCCTACCGGACGATTTCCCTTAACCCTGTTCAGGTAGTTCCGGCAGACGGAATAAACCAGGCCAGCCACGCTGTTTTCCTGAGTGTAGCCCTCCTGCATCGCTGTTTTGACGTCACTTCCGATAAAAGCAGCGCACTGGTCATTGAAGTTAGGCGGAGCCGTGGATTTGAGGGCTATCTCCGCTATGTGTTCAGTATCGATACCGAAGGACTCGCTGCAGGCTTCCTCCAGAAACGAGCCCGTTCCCGCGGAGCATGCTTCGTTCATGGCGTAATCTGTGGGAACACCGTTTGTAATGTGCGTATATTTCGCGTCCTGGCCGCCGATCTCGAAGATAGTATCGACTTCCGGATCGAAATAGACAGCCGCGGCAGCGTGGGCCATTATCTCGTTTATCACTTCATCGGTCAGAGCGTGAAGGCCTGCTATCTGCCTTCCGCTTCCAGTGACGCCCAGCCCGATGATGTTCAGCCAGATACCCTCCGGAACCTGGTCGAGCAGTGCCCGGTAACAGTTCCTGCTCGCCTGTACCGGATCTCCCAGGGTTCGAAGATATTCGCTTGCCACAATTGTCTGGTTATCAGTTCTGGTGAGCACTGCTTTTGTGGTTGTGCTGCCCACGTCCAGTCCAATTATGTATTCTCCATCGTGAAACTCGCCCTCCAGCGCCGTCTTGAAGGAAACCCTGGATTCACCTGTCTTCAGATCAGGCAGCGATGGGAAGGAATTATAGGACTCCTTGATAATGTCATCTTCCATCCGGGAAAGTACCCCGTTTTTTTCCGCCCACAACATGGAACCCAGGGCTTCGAAGTACAGCGCCTCTTTGGGGATACATATTTCAGGAAAGACTTCCTTGAGATAGCGCATTACTTCACTGTTCTGGCTCACGCCGCCAACAGCGATAATGCGTCTGGCCTTAGCGGCCTTGAGAAGTTCAATGATCTTTGTTGCCGTCATCCTGCAAAGTCCCGCAACCACGCGCCCCTTTTCGATTCCTTTGTTCAACGCATGTGTGCAATCGCTTTTGCTGAACACTGAACATCTTCCGGCTATGTGGTGTGGCTCTGAGGATGCGGCTGTTGTGATCGCGTCCTCAACATCCAGTTCCATACGCTTTATCTGCTGGAGGAAAAACTCGCCGGTACCGGAGGCGCATTTGCTGCCGGTACTTAAGGATTTGATCTTTCCCTTTCTGTTCAGGGTGTACACCAGGAACGACTCGCTCCCGACGGAGAGGATGGTATCTTTTTCCGGATATTCCTCCCTGATGTGGTCATATGCCAGTTCAACAGCTTCGGGTTCCGAGACCGTTTCGATGTTCATGAGGTCTCTGAATTTACGTCCCGTAATTCCAACATGGGAGGGAACAACGCTGTGGATGATCTTTCTGACTGAATCCTCTACCTTTCCACCGTGGGCTATCCGTGAAAAGTTTATTTTCCCGTTGATCCGCTGGGCAATACTGATAGTACT
>JBGMRC010000138.1:0-4145 GCA_048061075.1 bacterium
CCATTTGTAAAGAATTTCAGACGTCTGTACCCTGGGGTCAGGTCCTGCCTTCTTACCTTTTGAGTAAATTTTGCCCTTTTAATCAAGAAAAGGTAAGAAGGCAGGACCTGACCCCAGATGTCCGAAAATGCTATAATGAACCATATTTTTCAGGGGAGGCTGCCATGCTTAAAGATCTTGTTCTGAAGAACCGCAGTTACCGACGATTTGCACAAGAACACGTAATAGGAGAAGGAATTTTAAGGGAATTGGTTGAGTTGGCAAGGCTTACGCCGTCTTCCGCGAACCTGCAGAATCTCAAGTATATCCTGTCTTCGGATCCCGAAAGAAACGGGCTGATCTTCCCCGCACTGGCCTGGGCGGGTTATTTGAAGGACTGGCCAGGCCCGGAAGAAGGTGAAAGGCCTTCGGGGTACATCGTAATACTGCGCGACACCGACATAAGCAGTGCCGAAAGCTGCGATCACGGCATTGCCGCCCAGACCATTCTCCTGGGTGCTGCGGAAATTGGATTGGGAGGGTGCATTATAGGAAGTATCGCCAGGAAAAAATTGAGGCGGAACTTTAATATCCCTGATCACCTCGAGATCCTTCTTGTCCTGGC
Source organism: bacterium (assembly GCA_048061075.1). Lineage (GTDB taxonomy): Bacteria > BMS3Abin14 > BMS3Abin14 > BMS3Abin14 > BMS3Abin14 > SZUA-178. The sequence continues at coordinate 605 of JBGMRC010000138.1, forward strand.
CCTGGGAAAACCCATCGAGGCAGTGAAGCTGGAGACAGTCGGCGATGACGGCAGCATCGAGTACTGGCGCGATGAGAAGGGGGTTCATCATGTTCCGAAGCGGAGTCTGGATGATATAATATTGTAAGAGCGGTCCAAGATCCAAAGTCCCAGATCAGCTACGCTAATGCGTAGCGACCCAGTGCTTCTGGGGTCAGGTCCTGCCTTCTCCCTGCCTTAAATTGACAACCCCACAGTCCATCACCTATACTCCTCGTGGCGCGGAGGGGTTCTGTCCCGGTGGACACGTAAGCCAGTCAAGTTTTTCCCGCTAAATAATATTTCGCAACTATAAACAGGAGGGTCTCATGCCCAAGCGTGAAGACATAAACAAGGTAATGATCATCGGATCGGGTCCTATCATTATCGGCCAGGCCTGCGAGTTCGACTATTCGGGCACACAGGCATGCAAGGCCCTGAGGGAACTTGGCTATGAGATAGTTCTGGCAAACTCCAATCCTGCTACGATCATGACCGATCCGGGCATGGCGGACGCCACCTATATCGAACCTCTCACTCTGGAACGCATGAAAGAGATAATCGAAGTAGAAAAACCCGACGCGCTGCTCCCGAACCTGGGAGGCCAGTCGGGGTTGAATCTATCCTCCGAGCTGTACCGCGAGGGAGTACTGGAGGAACACGGCGTTCAGATCATCGGGGTCAGCGCCGATGCGATCGAGCGGGGTGAAGACAGGCTTACGTTCAAGGAAACCATGGAAGGCCTTGGCCTGGAACTTCCCAAGAGCATTATCACTGAAAGTGTGAAGGAGGCCGAGGAGTACGCTGCCGAACTGGGGTATCCCGTTATCGTAAGGCCGGCCTATACCATGGGCGGAACAGGCGGAGGCATGGCCTACAACAGGGAAGAACTGAAGACCTTCGCCGCCAGGGGTATCCAGGCCAGCCTGGTGAATCAGGTGCTCATAGAGGAATCTGTCCTGGGATGGGAGGAGCTGGAGCTGGAAGTGGTCCGGGACGCCAAAAATCAGATCATCACTGTATGCTTTATCGAAAACGTTGACGCAATGGGTGTCCACACGGGTGACTCTTTTTGCACCGCTCCCATGCTAACCATTGATGAAGATCTGCAAAAGAGACTGCAAGATTATTCCTACGCCATCGTTGAGGCAATAGAGGTTATCGGGGGCACCAATATCCAGTTCGCTCACGACCCGGAAACAGGCAGAGTCGTTGTCATCGAGATCAATCCAAGGACATCCAGGTCTTCCGCCCTGGCCTCCAAGGCCACTGGCTTTCCCATTGCCCTTATCTCCTCCAAACTCGCCGGCGGTTTGAACCTTGACGATCTGCCCTATTGGAAGGGCGGGACGCTGGAACAGTACGCTCCCTGGGGAGAATACGTGGTCGTGAAATTCGCCAGGTGGGCCTTCGAAAAATTCACCGATGTGCCTGACGTTATCGGGACCCAGATGAGAGCCGTTGGGGAGGTCATGAGCATCGCCAGGTACTACAAGGAAGCCTTCCAGAAATCGATCCGCTCCCTTGAGATCGACAGGTACGGACTGGGCTTTGCAAAGAACTACAACGATCTGTCTTTGGATGAACTCATGGAACTTCTGGCCGAACCCTCCAGCGAGCGGCAGTTCATAATGTACGAGGCCTTGCGCAAGGGAGTGTCCATCGACACTCTTTACAAAAAAACTTACCTGAAGCCCTGGTTCATCCAGGAGATGAAAGATCTGGTGGACCTTGAGGAAAAGATACTGAAGCACCGCGGCAAGAAGCTTCCTGACAAGTTACTTGAACAGGCCAAGAAGGACGGTTTTTCTGACAGGTACATAGGGGACCTGCTGGATGTCGCGGAAAGGGATATCAGGGAGAAAAGAAAATCCATGGGTCTTATCCCGGGCTATCAGCCCCTCCCGGTGAGCGGAGTGGAAGATGCGGCGTATTATTACTCCACCTACAATGTACCGGATGCGGTAGACGTTAGCGATAACCGCAAGATCATGGTCCTGGGCGGGGGGCCCAACCGCATTGGCCAGGGAATTGAGTTTGACTACTGCTGCGTCCACGCTGCCTTCGCCATCAGGGAGGAAGGCTTCGAGTCCATAATGATCAACTGCAACCCGGAGACCGTCTCCACCGATTACGACACCTCCGACAAGCTTTATTTCGAGCCCCTCACCGTAGAGGACGTCCTCGCCATTTACGATAAGGAAAAGCCGGAGGGCGTTATTGTACAGTTCGGAGGTCAGACACCTCTCAACATTGCCGGCCAGCTGCTGGAGGCTGGACTGCCGATAATCGGCACATCACCGGACACCATTGACCTGGCAGAGGATCGGGACCGTTTCCGGCAGATGATGAGAAAGCTGGGCATCCCCCAGCCTGAATCGGGGATGGCCGGCAACGAGGCTGAGGCTCTGAAGATCGCTGAGGAGATTGGTTACCCCCTCATGGTCCGTCCCTCCTTTGTACTTGGTGGCCGGGCAATGGAGATCGTCAGGGATGAAGACATGCTGCGCCACTACGTGGCAGGGGCTATAGAAGTGAGTCCCCGGCGGCCTATCCTCATCGACAAGTTCCTGGAGGATGCAATAGAGGCGGAAGCCGATGCCATAGCAGACGGTACCGATGCTTTTGTTCCGGTTGTAATGGAGCACATTGAACTTGCCGGTGTCCACTCAGGGGACTCGGCATGCGTTATCCCGCCCATCAGCATACCCGAAAAACACATCAAGACCATTGAGGATTACACAAGAAAGATCGCCATCGCACTTGACGTCGTGGGGCTCATGAATATCCAGTACGCAATTCACAACGACCTGGTGTACATACTGGAGGCAAACCCCAGGGCGTCTCGAACGGTGCCACTGGTGTCGAAAGTGTGCAATATCCCCATGGCGAAAATAGCCACCAGGATCATGCTTGGAAAAAAACTTGCCGACATGGACTTGAAGCATAAGAACATCCCTCACTTCGGGGTGAAGGAAGCGGTCTTTCCCTTCAATATGTTCCCCGAGGAGGACCCGGTACTGGGCCCGGAGATGAAATCAACCGGTGAGGTTCTGGGGATGTCCTCCTCCTTCGGACTTGCCTTTGCCAAGGCCCAGGAGGCGGCTGGCCCCCCTCTTCCCCGGGAGGGAACGGTCCTTATCACCGTGGCTGACAGGGACAAGGATGCCATTCTCGAAGTCGGGAAGAAATTTGCTGAACTCGGATTCAGGATCATAACGACTGGCGGTACGGGGGAGTTCCTCGCCAGCCATGATGTAGCGAGCCAAACCATCAAGAAGTTCCACGAGGGCAGGCCCAACCTGGTGGACGCTATCACCAACGGTGAGATCAACCTGGTGGTTAACACACCAAGCGGCCGGATGAGCGCTCACGACGATTCATATATCCGCAAGGCAGCCATAAAGCACAGGGTGCCCTACATCACAACTGCGACAGCCGCCCTCGCCGCCGTGCGGGGAATAGAAGAGCAGCAAAAAGCCCGGGGCGAAGTCAAATCACTCCAGGCTTATCATGCTGATAT
>JBGMRC010000139.1:0-4129 GCA_048061075.1 bacterium
CAGCTTCACTGCACCATCCCTCTATCATAACAGTCCACGATTTCTGGGAGAGGGGGAAGAAGGCTTACATCGCAATGGAATTCGTGGACGGTTTCGAGCTGAAAGAGGTGCTGGATGCAACAGGCGCCCTTGATCCTCGTCTCGCGACCCAGATAGCCATCCAGGTGTGCGGAGCTTTGAAATACGCACACGAGAGGGGCATCATCCACAGAGATGTTAAACCGGGCAATATCATGCTCTCCAGGAAGGGTGACGTAAAGCTCGCTGATTTCGGTATCGTGTTCGTCTCCGGCACTACGGATCTCACGACAACCGGCGCCATAATCGGAACTCCTTCTTATATGTCACCTGAACAGATAAGGGACGAAGAGCCTGGTCCAGCATCTGACGTATTCAGTCTCGGAGTTGTTCTTTATGAAGCAGTCACCGGATCGCGGCCTTTCTCTGCACAGAACGAAGTGGCGCTGACCCACGCCATCCTGCGCAAACGGCCGATAAAACCACGCCGGTTAAACAAACGGATTAGCCCACGGCTCTCGCGGGTGATCATGAAATGCCTCAGGAAGAAGTCTCACAAGCGCTACGCGACCATGGATGAGATGGAAGCAGCCCTTGTAAAGACCCTCCCGCGTAGAACCCCGGATGTGGCAAGGGAGGTTGCAAGGCTGTTAATGGTTGCCGAAGAACCCGGGACCCAGGAAGCCACTATTCCCCTGGAGCCCGCTCGGGTTACCTCGCGAACCAGGCATGTGCTTTCTCTTTCCGGTCTGGTCTCGCTGGCCGTACTACTCATCATTCTTGTTATACCACTCCTTCCATGGAAGAGAGATCTGAACAGTGTTATCGTGGACTCACAACCGTCGCTCCTGACGATTGTAGCCTACCCATGGGCCGAAGTTATCCTGGACGGAAAGTCACTGGGCTATACACCGAGGGCTGCCCCATTCCAGGTGCCGTCGGGCAGGCATAAGCTGGTCCTCCGGAACCCTGACCTGGGCACCCAGACTTTCGATCTGACGCTGAAACCGGGAGAATCCGCCTCTATCAAGATCGATTTTCTGGAGAAGAAACGTTGAGAATCAGTCACTTAGGATTCATTCTCACATTATCCCTGTTAACAGCCGCACCTCCGGCATTTGCGGGTGTTAAATCCCATACAGTTAAACGGGGCGAATCACTGTCATCCATATCCGCATCCTTTTATGGAGACAAATCCAAATTCAATTATGTTGCCCTGTACAACGGAATAAATAATCCGGCAAACATAATGCCCGGATACAGGGTTAAGCTGCCCTATTCGGATCGCGTTACCCTCAGGAGAGGTGAGAGCATAAGCCTGCTTGCAAAGCGAATCTGGGGGGATTCAAGGATGTTTCCGGTACTCGGAAAGTTGAACGGGATCACCAGGCCCGAAAGCGTTCCTGCGGGAACTTCCCTGGCGGTACCTGTCCTCCTGCCCTACAGATTGAGCCAGGGCGAGACTCTTTCCACTGTCGCCAGGGATCTTATGGGAGACCGTACAGCATATGACCTTATAGCCATCGCGAGCAAAATAAAAAAACCTGATAGTGTGCCCATAGGTACACTTATCAAGGTTCCAGTCGTCCTTGAACGGGCAAAGAAGCTGAAACCAACGCCGGCAAAACCCGCAAAAGCCGGTCCGACACCCTCCCAGAAGGCCAACTCTGAGCTCGCAAAGAGGATCTGGAGTGCAGAAAGGGAGTTCAGGCTGGGTAACTATCAGGAGGCGAAAGGAATCCTTCTCAAGATCGAACACCGTCTGGTAAAGCCTAAGCACGCAGAGGCATTGAGGATCCTGGCATCAATCCACTATGCATACGGCGATACTTCCCTCGCCCTTAACACCTTGCGCAAGGCATACGCGCTGGACCCTTCCTACAGACCCAGGACATCGATGGTAAATCCGGAACTCCTTTCCCTGCACAGAAAGGCCAGAAAGGCTGCCGGTAATTAGTCCTTAAAGAAAAAGGGAGGCCCTGATCGGAGAGCCTCCCTGTTAATGACAGAAACTTCCTGGAAATGTCAGGCGCCCATAGCCTCTTCCCGCATTTTGTCTTCAAGCTCCCTGATCCTGCTTTTCATAGCTTCTTTTTCCCCCCCTTTTTCCATGATGTGAATCCGGTATGCCATTCCAAGGATAACCAGAAAAAGTGTCGTACTCCTTAGAGCGGGGAAGGGTATTGTGAAACCAAGCATCATTTCGATGACAGTCAGAAACGCGAGAACCAGCGCAATAATTACCCAAATCAGCATCCTGTCCTCCTTTTTACTGAAATAATCATGAGCTTGATAATATCAGAAAATATAATACGTGCAGCAAAAAAGACCGTTTTCAGGCTGCCGCAACACGGACTAAAGCTCTCCGGCCCGCCTGATGTTGTAAGCGGCTCTTCCTTCGGCGATGATAGTATCTTTGTTTTTCGAGGTGAAAACAGTCGTGTTAACTACCGCGACCCTGTTACCGACACGGACGACCTCTGACTCGGCCACCAGGTCATCATCAGGTCCGGGTCTCAGGAAATCCACCCTTATGTCGATGGTTGCTATGCCGTCTTCTACGGTAAAATGCGTCCAGACGGCAGCTCCGCCGCAGACATCTATGAGAGTTGAGATAATCCCGCCATGGAGAGCCGGCCTGCGCACATCACCAACAAACTCACTTCTGAAGGGGAGCTTTAATCTTGCGTATCCTTCCTTGAGTTCTTCTACTTCCAACTGAAGGAATTCGTTGAATGGAATCTTGTTCGTCATGAATTTCTTCAATTCATTCAGCTTCTTTTTCACAGAAACCTCCCTCCGGTTGACCACCATCCCCCGAGTGAAAAAGGTTACACTGTCAGTACTCTACACGATCCCTGTGTCCGAATGCTACAGTGTTATACAACCCGTATAAACGCCGCGATTAAGCAGGTCAACCGCGTATCATCACCAGCAGCATCTTGAACGGCTCAGGCGCGTTCAGGGAATGGGGAATATCGGCCGGCATCATCACGGTTTGTCCCGCTGATGGAGTAACCGTCACATCGCCTATGGTAACCTCCGCCGAACCTTCCAGGATCTGGACCATGGCGTCGAAGGGCGCAGAGTGCTCGCTGAGCCCCTGATCTTTATCGAAGGAAAAAAGAGTAACTGTCCCTTTACCGCTTTTGATTATCGTCCGGCTGACTACCGAGCCATCTGAATAATCCACCAGATCCTTGAGATTCACTGCCTCTGAGTGAGGCATACCTCCTGATTCGTCTCCGTGTTTGTGTTTTGACATTATCTACTCCTTTCAATTGAATTTGATAGTGTCGCAAAAAGTCCATGAGCGGCTTTTTGCTCCTCGGGAAGGAAAAAGCGTCGTTTTCCCTTCCCTCACGAATCCATAACTATATATTAAGGTTATGGATTCGGGCGCCCATGCTCGGGCGCGATTGTAATGCTGAGCAAGTCATTGATTTGGGCGCCCCTCAATGGGCGCGTTGATGACTTTTTACGAAGTCATCAACTTTAGATTTTTCATTTATTGAGTGTATCAGGTTTGTGTAAATTATGCCGGGTACTGAAGCTAAAAGCATTGATATATCTCAAGGTGGATCTTTGGTTCTTGTCAGAACAACTATTTTATTGTTGAAAGTTGAAGGTTGAATGTTGAAAGTGTATTAATAAATGAACCTTTAACTTTCAACTTTAAACTTTAAACATGATCTTAAATGGAGTCAGGCTATGAAAATAGGGATCCCCAGGGAGATCAAGGACAACGAATACAGGGTCGGCATAGTTCCATCGGGAGTTGAGGAACTGGTGTCAGACGGTCATGAGATCATGATCCAGGAAGGAGCCGGGCTGGGCAGCGGTATAACTGATGAGGATTTTGTTTCCGGAGGTGCCGTCATACTCCCGGATGCCGGTACCGTTTGGGGCGCTGCCGATCTTGTAATGAAGGTAAAAGAACCTCTTGTGGAGGAATATGATCTCCTTAAAGACAATCAGATCCTTTTCACCTTTCTGCACCTGGCCCCCCTTCCTGATCTTGTTGATGTACTCCTTGACAGGGGAATCAGGTCAGTAGCCTACGAAACGATCCAGCTTCCCGACGGCAGCCTGCCTCTCCTGGCGCCCATGA
>JBGMRC010000140.1:0-2438 GCA_048061075.1 bacterium
TCCGCGAGGGCGGACGCACGGTGGGAGCCGGAGTTGTCGCCGAGGTCATTGAGTAGGGACGGGAACATACTGCGCACTCGATCTCGGGGCGTACGGGAGGAAACGGGTAATGGATCAACAGAAGATAAGGATCAAGCTAAAGGCGTATGATTACCGCATCCTGGACGCATCGGTGAACGAGATCGTGGAGACGGCAAAGCGTACCGGAGCCAGGGTATGCGGCCCCATCCCCCTTCCCACGCGCCGCAGCATCTATACAGTGCTGCGCTCGCCCCATGTGGACAAGAAATCCAGGGAACAGTTCGAGATCCGTGTTCACAAGAGAATGCTGGACATCGTGGAGCCCACACCCCAGACGGTAGACGCTCTCATGAAACTGGATCTCTCCGCTGGTGTTGACGTTGAGATCAAGCTCTCATAGGCAGGTGCGCTATGCCCAAGGTTGAGATCATAAACAGCAAGAAGGAAGTCGTGGGAAAAGTCGATCTGGCCTCCTGGTGGGACGATCCCGTCAACGACCCTCTTATCCATCAGGCCGCGGTATCGGCCAATAGCGGAGCCAGAAGGGGCACGGCAAGCACCAAGGGCCGCTCGGAAGTCAGGGGAGGCGGTCGGAAGCCTTTCAGGCAGAAGGGAACGGGCAGGGCTCGTCAGGGAACTATCCGGGCCCCGCAAATAAGGGGAGGCGGTGTCGTCTTCGGTCCCAGTCCCAGGGATTTTTCCAAGAAGATGAACAAGAAGGCATCAAGAAAAGCCCTTCGCAACGCCCTCGCTTACAGGATCCAGACAGATTCCTTTATAGTCATGGATGAGATCAAACTCGATGCGCCAAAGACAAGGGAACTCGTGGACCTTATGGACAGGCTGGACGTGATCAGCGCTCTCCTGATAGTAGAATCGGTCACAGAGGAGCTATCCAGGGCTTCATCGAACCTCAGCTGGGTCAAGGTCGTTCCGGTCCAGAGGGTCAACACCCATGATGTCCTGTCTTTCGACTCCCTCGTGGTGACCAGAAGCGCCCTGGAGGGTCTGGAAGGAGCGCATGGCCCATGAGACCCTATAACCAGGTTATCTTAAAGCCCCTTATCACGGAAAAGAACGCCGCCATGAAGGAATATCTGAACAAGGTGGTTTTTGAAGTGGCTCCGGACGCAAACAAGATCGAGATCAAGAAAGCCGTTGAGGATGCCTTCGGTGTAACCGTAGAGGCGGTAAACGTCATCAATATGAAAGGCAAGATAAAACGCCTCGGTCGGCACCTCGGCAAGCGCCGGGACTGGAAAAAGGCTATTGTCACCCTCTCTGAGGACAGCTCCATTGAGTTCTTCGAGGGTGTTTAATCCAGGAGCAGATGATGGGTATCAAAAAGCTTAAACCGACATCACCTGGCAGGCGGTTCATGACCGTCTCCGATTTTTCCGAGGTCACGAGATCCAGGCCAGAAAAGAGTCTCCTGGCTCCGCTCAAGAAAACCGGAGGCAGGAACAACACCGGCAGGATAACCGCGTGGCAGAGGGGCGGCGGCCACAAGAGGCGATACAGGATCATCGATTTTAAGAGAAACAAGGACGGTATCCCCGCCCGGGTCGCATCCATAGAATACGATCCCAACCGGTCCGCTTACATCGCTCTTCTGGTCTACGCGGACGGTGAAAAGCGGTATATGCTGGCTCCCCAGAAACTGACCGTAGGCGATGAGCTTATATCGGGAGAGAAGGCCGACATCCGGCCGGGCAATACCAAGAAGCTCAGGAATATTCCCACGGGAACGCATATCCACAACATCGAGCTTAAAGAGGGCAAGGGAGGGCAGATGGTGCGAAGCGCCGGAAGCTACGCCACCCTGATGGCGAAGGAAGGCGATTACGCACACATCCGGCTGCCGTCCGGCGAGATTCGGCTTGTCAGACAGGAATGCAGGGCAACTGTGGGCGAGGTGTCCAATCCCCACCACGAGATCATCAACATCGGCAAGGCCGGGCGTTCCAGATGGCTTGGAAGGCGTCCCAATGTGAGGGGTGTGGCGATGAACCCAGTGGACCATCCCATGGGCGGAGGCGAAGGGAAAAGCTCCGGCGGCCGCCATCCATGCACCCCCTGGGGCAAGCCCACAAAGGGATACAAGACGCGGAAAAAAAACAGGAGTTCTGACCGCTATATCATCAAGCGGCGGTCCTAGACAGGGAGGGATAAATGGCCAGGTCCATAAAAAAGGGCCCCTTTGTAGACGATCACCTGCTGAAGAAACTCCGGGCCATGGAGGAGAGTGGGGAGAAAAAAGTGATCAAGACATGGTCCAGAAGGTCCATGATCATTCCTGATATGGTGGGATATACTTTCGCTGTACACAACGGCAGGAAGTTCGTGCCCGTATTCGTATCCGAGAATATGGTGGGCCACAGGCTTGGGGAGTTTTCTCCCACCAGGACCTATAGGGG
>JBGMRC010000140.1:2538-4115 GCA_048061075.1 bacterium
CCCACGATGAGGAGATTCATGCCCAGGGCGATGGGCAGGGCAACAATTATCCGCAAGAGGACAAGCCACATTACAGTGGTGGTTGCGGAGAAGTAAGGAGGGTTATTTTGGGCCAGAAAGTTCACCCAAAGGGATTCCGGCTGGGGATCATCAAGGACTGGGATTCACGGTGGTATGCGGAAAAGGATTACGCCCGTCTCCTGCATGAAGATATCAGGATCAGGAGTTTCATCAAGGAGAAGCTGTTCCACGCCGGCATCTCGGATATCATTATTGAGAGGACGGCAAAGCGCGCGCGGATAAACATCCATGCCGCGAGGCCGGGAATAATTATCGGAAAAAAGGGAGCTGAAGTAGAGCTGCTCCGCCGGGAGATCCAGAAGATAACCGACAAGGATATCTTCGTGAACATCATCGAGATCAGAAAACCGGAAGTGGAAGCCCAACTGGTTGCGGAGAACATCGCCAGCCAGCTCCTCCGGCGGGTAGCTTTCAGGCGAGCACTGAAAAGGAGCGTCGCATCGGCTCTCAGGTTCGGCGCTGAGGGGATCAAGGTCATGTGCTCCGGAAGGCTCAACGGCGCCGAGATGTCACGGCGGTATTGGTACCGGGAAGGCAGGGTCCCCCTCCAGACATTGAGGGCGGACATAGACTACGGTTTTGCCGAGGCCAAGACCACATATGGCGTTATTGGAGTCAAGGTGTGGATCTTCAAGGGCGAAGTCCTGTCGGAAAAGGAAGAAGCCGGGCAGGAGGCTCTGTAAACAGTAAAACGGCCCTGCTGGATCACCCGGACGGAGCCTGATCGGAGATAACAACATGTTGATGCCTAAAAAAGTTAAATTCAGAAAACAAAGCCGGGGACGGATGAGGGGTGCCGCCAGAAGGGGCAACACCTTGAACTTCGGCGATTACGGTATACAGGCCCTGACTCCGGGATGGATAACCTCGAGGCAGATCGAGGCCGCCCGTATTGCTATTACCAGGCATGTAAAAAGGGGAGGTAAGGTGTGGATCAGGATCTTCCCGGACAAGCCCGTTACAAAAAAACCGGCGGAGACCAGGATGGGGAAGGGCAAAGGTTCCCCCGAAGGTTGGGTAGCGGTTGTAAAACCCGGCAGGATCCTCTACGAGCTGGAGGGTGTGCCTGAAGAGGTGGCAAGGGAGGCTCTGCGCCTTGCCATCCACAAACTTCCCATCAAGGCACGGATCCTGATGAGGGAGGACGGGCGATGAAGCCGGCCGAATTCAGGGAGATGAACATTGATGAGCTGCGCCAGAAGGAAAAAGATCTTTGTGCGGAGCTTTTCAATCTCCGTTTCCAGCTTGCCACCAACCAGCTTGAGAACCCCATGAGTCTTCCCCGTGCGAGGAAAGACCTTGCGAGAGTCAAAACTATAATTGTCGAAAAGGCGCGGACAGTGAAAGAGGAAGCATGATGGCTGAAGGGAAAAGCGGATCACAAAGGAAAGTTATCACCGGAAGAGTGGTAAGCAACAAAATGGACAAGACCGCCGTTGTGCAGTCCACAAGGAAGTTCGCCCATCCGGTCTTCAAGAAGTACGTGAGCAGGCGGG
>JBGMRC010000141.1:0-4076 GCA_048061075.1 bacterium
CCCTCTCCGGCAGGGCCACCAGCTTGGTCCTGGCGTGGGCCGGCCCCGCCGACAGGACGAGCGCCACAGCGATTATAATGAAACGTCTCATGAGCAACCTTCTTATGAAATTTGATTTTTCTTTACATTCACGCTCATGCTGTATATACATGTGCTCTTGTTAATTTATTCCGATGGTTGGTTCTGGTCCGATCCCTAATATGTATTCAATAAAAGGAACTCATATCAACTGACCAACACTACAAATGAATTGTTGTGTACCTGGTGGAAGGAGCCTGACCCCCAAAGGGTATTGCATGAAATACCGTGCAGCCTTATAATGTATAATCGACAAACTGTCATAAGCATTGAGTACCATTTAACATCAGGCAATGTAACATGTGATAATAAAACTCCTCATTACGGTTAAAGGAAAAATGAAAAGGATAATGAATACAGAAAATAACAGCGCCCATACTTTCCACGTTCCCATCCTGGGTATCGGCTTTACCATCGATACTCCTCTCAAAGTCGGCAGGTACGGTATATCCTCGGTCATATCTCTGGTTGACGATGATTTCATCGAGCAGATGAGGAAGCACTACTGTGAGACCGATGGATTGCCCTACGAGGAGATTTCTCAAAAGGACGATGACGCCAGGGCGCGAAGGATCACAGCTTATCTGAACCTTTTGGGCCTTCTCCTTGATCGTCAGGTAAAAACTCTCCAGTCATCCCCCTTTGAGGAGGGGACCGAGATCACGCGTTATTACGAGTTTCTCCCGGACTCCCCCCTGAAGAACAAATACCTGGAGATGCTGGATACTAAAGACCCTGTCGCGAAGGAAAAAATCCAGAGCGAACTTCGGCATCAGGCGGTACCGGGCAGTATAGACGCAAACATCATGACCAAGCTGGACCGCAACATTTACAAAAAGGGTCAGCTAATGCCCCCTGAATACGCCAATGCCATGTCTGCCTTAAGGGGATTCGCGCTTAGTGACATACCCTCTTCAATAGTGTTTTCCGCCGGACTGAATCCAAGACTGTACAGTTACGCGGCCTCCTTCGATGGCTTCTTCCCTGACGGGGCGGGAGAACTGAAAAAGAAGATCGTGCTGAAGGTCAGCGACTACCGTTCCGCAGTCGTGCAGGGCAAGTTTCTGGCGAAAAGGGGATTGTGGATCTCCGAATTCAGGGTAGAGTCCGGCCTGAACTGCGGCGGACACGCCTTTGCCACAAAAGGCCACCTCATAGGCCCGATCCTCGAAGAATTCAAGCAGAACCGTGAACAGCTTACACAGGAGCTGTTTGACCTGTACTTAAAGGGCCTGGAAAACAGGGGCCGCGCGGTTATCGACAAGCCTCACTGCACGAAACTCACAGTACAGGGGGGCATAGGAACATATGACGAGGACCGTTTCCTTCATAGTTACTACAATGTGGACAGAACCGGATGGGGAACCCCATTCCTCCTGGTCCCCGAGGTGACCAATGTGGACGACGCTCACCTGGAAAAACTCGCCGCTGCCGGCGAAGAGGATGTCTACCTCAGCGATAGTTCACCCATGGCAATCCAGTTCTGGAATCTCAGATCATCGGCAAGCGAGGAGGCAAGGCGCGCCCGGATCGAGGAAGGAAAACCGGGCAGCCCCTGCAGAAGCAGTCACGGGCGAACCGGATTTCTTTTCAATGATGAATTCTCTGAAACTCCCATCTGCCTCGCGTCCCGCCTCTATGTCAAGCAGAAGCTGGAAGAACTCCAGGAAGAAGACCTGACCGAAGAACAGCTGGCGCGGGTAGAGGCCGAGGTACTGGCAAAGTCGTGCATCTGCAGCGATCTTTCCGGCGGGGCCAAGATAAAAAAAGGCATCGACACAAACGTAACGCCGGCCATGTGCTGCGGACCGGGGATAATCAATTTTTCCAGGATCGCGACTTTAGAGGAAATGGTATCCCATATATACGGCCGCCTTTCACTTCTGGCCAGGTCGGACCGGCCCCATATGTTTATAAAGGAGCTTTCACTTAACGTAGATCATCTCAGGAACGAGATCGAAAAGTTCAAGCTGAACCTGACGAATAATCCCCCCAAGTACTTCAGGGAGTTTAAAGAGAACCTGATAGAGGGTATCGAATATTACAGGACACTGGCAAAGCAGTTCGTGGAAGAAAAGCAGAAGCGTTTTCTTGATGATCTCAGGGCTCACCGGGAATCCATCGAGCGCCTATTCGCCGTACTGACTCTGGAACTGCACGGCGAGGTAGGTACCGGATCCGGATAATCACCCGAAAGGCCGATGCCGGTGTGCCGCAAAAAGGCCAGACAGCACCCTCTTCCAGGAGGGTGTTGTTTCATGAGACACACGGACTCTTCGAAAAACCTTGAAAAATAACGCAACCTGGTATATCAGGTGCTACAGAAGCAACAGATTCGAATCCTACACCGGTGCTCTATAACAACTTCCTGCAGGTGATATATTCCCTTTGAAAAGGAAACATTCCCATGAAAAAACGTAACTACAGAGCTATAGCCGGCGTTCTTCTTGTCCTGACAGTGGCAGGTTATCTGGTGTTTAAAGGGATATCGGAAACGGGCGTCTACTACTGGACTGTAAGCGAGGTGCTCGCCGGTCCCCGAGCAAAGACCGACAGGAGTATCAGGATAAGCGGAAATGTGGTTGACGGGACAATTAATTACAGCCAGAAGAGCCTGCTCCTTGCCTTCACCGTGAGCGACATGGAAGACCCAACCAAAACCATCGATGCCAAGTTCAACGGCCCTGCTCCTGATGCCCTTAAAGCAGGTGTTGAGGTTATTCTGGAGGGAACTTACAACCGCGAAAACAACACCTTTATGGCAACTGTGCTCCTTGCCAAGTGCCCTTCCAAGTACGAGTCAGAAGTATCCGAATCATAAAGCCGCGGAAGGAACAACACCTTCGTCTCCTCTCAGGCAGAAATTCAATCTCGCAGCCTATGGCTCTTCCTTCACCGGCCTGCTTTTGGATGCAGGCATCGCCTTTGTTCTCGTCCGCAGGTGGACAGGAAAGACGGAGATGATGATTCCGGAACCAATGATGACGGCGATCCCTCGCTGAGTGACGAGATGGAGAGCGGCAATGGATGATACTTCCTTTCTCAGGATCCGGGGTCTGAGAAAGAGCTACGAGGATGTGGATGCCCTGAGGGGTGTTGACCTCACCCTCGCCAGGGGAGACTTTCTGTGCCTGTTCGGACCCAACGGAGCAGGCAAGACAACCTTGATAAAGATCGTGGCGGACCTCCTGAAGCCCACATCCGGAACCGTAGAAATAACCGGCGGGCCGGACCTGGACGGCGATATTAGATCCAGGATCGGATTGATATCTCACCAGACACTCCTCTACGATGAGCTCACAGCCCGGGAAAACCTCCACTTCTACTCATCCATCTACAGGATCCCTGATCCCGAAGACAAAATAGACAGCCTCCTGCAAACCGTTGGCCTTCACAATAGAAGGGACGAAAGGGTTTCCACGTTCTCGGCCGGCATGCAGCAAAGACTCAGCATTGCAAGAGCATTGATAAACGACCCGGTGCTTCTGCTTCTGGATGAGCCCTACAGTGGACTTGACCAGTTCGCCGCCACAGTGCTGAGCAACCATTTAAAGAAGCTTCACGCTCAGCACAGGACGATCATCATGGTGACCCACAACCTCACAAGGGGCCTTGAGACTGCCAACAGGATAGGCATCCTTTCAGAGGGCAGGCTCGTCTACCTGAAGGACAGGGACGAGATCGACTTACAGTCCTTTGAAGATCATTATTTCATGTACATGGAGACCGGTTAGCCGTGGGCCTCTCTCTGGTCATACTGCAAAAGGACCTGCTCATCGAGGTCAGGAGGAAAGACTCGGTGATCTCCATGATCTTTTTCGGGATCCTGCTTCTTTTCGTGATGAGCATGGCCATCGGTATTGGAAGGAAGGTGGATCCGGAGCTTGCGTCCGGGATCCTCTGGATCTCCATTCTGTTCTCTTCCGTACTGGGCCTGGGCAGGACCTTTTCGCTGGAGAAGACTAACCGGTGCATAGACGGGCTCCTCATCAGTCCGG
>JBGMRC010000142.1:0-4072 GCA_048061075.1 bacterium
CAGGATGTGGACATATTATCTCCTCAGTTCCGCAGCCGGTTTCCGGGCCAGGCGGGCCCAACTCTGGCAGATCGTGCTGTCGAAGAGTGGAACCCCGGGCGTCTACACGGCGCCGAGGTGAATAGATTCATGTCCTGACCCCCCCCCTCTACCCCTGTTCTCTACTCTACCTCTTCTCCCCCCCTTCCCCCCCATATCGTCAATATGCTATATACTGCACTCGGGATAAACGCGGAGCAGAGGGAGATACAGACCAGACAAGACGGATGACAGAATCAAAAATACACCGATATTTCAAATTTATCCCTGCGTTATTCCTGGCAGTGCTCGTCATGTTGTCGATCCTGATATTGGCAGCCAGGGCCCTCCTCGTGGAAGAACGCTTCAGCAGCATCACGGGACTCAAGGGAAGCTTCGGATTCGCCGTTTTGAAGCACGATGCACTGGTGGTTGCCCTGCTCATGGTCTGCTTCCTGCCCGCCATACTCCTGAAGAGCCGTGGCATCGGTTTTCTGGCAAAATCGGCTGCGCTGCTGCTGACGAGCTTTTACCTGGCTGATTTTCTTGTCTTTTATCTGTTCAACCTCAGGCTGTTCTGGACAGATATCTTCATATACGGAGCGGACGTAAGGGCCGTCTTTTTCCAGTTGGCCTCCATGCTGGGGCCGGCCGGGAACCTGCTCCTGCCTGTTATCGTGATAGCGTTTTTCGCTTTTGTCCTTTTTTTCCTCCTGTCCACCGTTACCGTACCCGGAAAACTGTCCGCCGGACTGGCAGTCATGGCTGTCCTTCTGGTGGTCCTGAGCGTTGCCATCCCTGATGTTCGGGGGGTCCATGCCTGGGCAGTGAAGAATGTCCTGGAGATCAACGGGCCCAACGGACTGGGCAGGGACTATGGACAGCAGTCGATCCAGGATAACCTGTACTCATCTTGCGGTGGCGATGCGGTGGTCATGAGAGCACAAGCTCCCAAGCGCCCCAACATTATCCTCGTGGTGATAGAGTCTCTTTCTACCTACCATACACGGCTTTTCTCAGTGGAAAACAACATGATGCCCCGGTTGAATGCCATCTCCGGGAAGGGCACCGTCTTCAGGGATTTTTTTGCCAACAACTACAACACCGATGGAGGTCTGATCGCCCTGCTTACGGGAATCCCGCCCCTGCCCACCACGAGCCTGGGGGCCATGGGAAAATTGGGCGGTTTCGACGGTTACTTCGGCGTGAAGAATACTCTCCCGCGGCGCCTCGGTGACATGGGGTACTACACCGTGTTCATCACTGCGGGAGATCTGGCCTTTTCCCGCAAGGACGATTGGCTCCTTTCCATCGGCTTCGACGAGCTCATAGGGAACGACCAGCCCTATTATGAAGGTATGAAGAGGTACCAGTTCCGCTCCGTCCCGGACAGAGCTCTTTATGAGAATATCGTTTACAACGTCCTGCCGGAGTTGCCTGAATCCCGGCCCTACTTTCTTGTCATCGAGAACGTTTCAACCCACTATCCGTTCAATGAGCCCGGGACCGGCTCGAAAAAAGAGGAGGATGTGTTCGGTTACGCTGACACTCAGTTGGGATGGTTTTTCGAAAATCTGGAGCGTGAGGAGATCCTGAAAGACACCCTGCTAATCATTACCAGTGATCACAGGGCCATGACCCCGATGAGACCGGACGAAATTGCCGTGTACGGACAAGAGGCTAATGCAAGGATACCACTGGTAATCTTCGGCCAGACATATGAGCCAGGCGTCAAGGTGGACGGTTATTTTCAGCAGTCGGACCTCATGGAGTCGATCATGTATCTTACGGGTCAGGATGCCACCTTTTCAGACTTCAGGGGAAACCTGTTCGCCACACCGTCGGTCCCTTCCAGGTACATCATCTATTACGGCGGCAACGAAAGGGACCGCATACAGGTGTTTGCCGAGGCGGGTTCCTATCCCGTCAGGCTTGACGGCGACGACACTCAATTCCTGCGGGAAGCTCCCGCGGAGGGCAGCGAAGTGCTTGACCTGATCAACTGCATAAGGATCCAGGCAAGTGAAAGGGGTAAGTAGTGGGATTTATGCGACGCATCGGGTATGACCCGAAACACATCAACACTTATGTAGTATTGTTATCTGCTCCTGTTTTGCTGTCGATCTACCGCGCCCGCGGTTCAGCCGAAAATTTCGGGCGTTGGTTCCCCGGTTTAACGGGTCATCCGATTGAAGATCTGCTGGCGGTCCTTTACCAGTGGTCAGCCTTCTTCATCCTTGTGGGCCTCATCCCTGCTGTGTACGCTCGCATAAAGATGAAGACCTCTTTCAGGGATCTGGGGGGCGGACTGGGTGACAGGCGGTTCGGCAGCATTTTCGTCTTGATTACACTTCCTCTTGTCATCCTGCCCATAGCGTACTTCTCTTCGGCCATGCCCGAGATAATGGCCGAGTACCCCATGGCCAGGGTCCTTTTTTCACGGCCGGATATGGTTGTCTGGTACGAGCTGGCTTACATCTTGATCTATTACACAGCCTGGGAGTTCTACTTCAGGGGGTTCCTGCTCTTCAGTCTGGAGAGGACCTTTGGCGGGGTCAACGCTATCCTCATCCAGACTATCTCCTCTGCACTTATCCATATCGGCAAACCCGAGGGCGAGTTGATAGGCGCCATCGTGGTCGGGGTAGCTTTCGGCGCTCTGGCTCTCAGAACCCGCTCATTCTGGTACGGGTTTATCCTCCACGCATCCCTCGGCGTGTTAGTGGACCTGTTTGTACTGATGGGTTGAGCGGAAGGGCGAAGTGGGCATTTATCTTGTCACCGGGATAAACGGTTTTATAGGCAGCCATGTGTCGCAGCGTCTCCTCTCCCGCGGCCACAGGGTGCGGGGTATCATCCGCCGCACCTCTGATCTGACTTTCCTCAAAGGTCAGGACCCGGAACTTTCCCTTGGCGACATAACCGACCGGGAGAGCCTTGCCGCCCCCATGAAGGGTGTGGAAGTTGTGATCCATGTAGCCGGCATGGCAAGCGACTGGGGCCCCCTGGACAGGTTTTACGATGTCAATGTGACCGGTACCCGCAATATGGCCGAGGAAGCTCATCTGGCGGGAGTCAGGCGTTTTGTTCACATCGGGACCACCGCTGTCCACGGGTTTGGTGGGTTTTCCCACCTTGCCGAATCGGCGCCCATGACCCAGAGCGCCTTTCCATACTGCGAGACAAAGAAATTAGCTGAGAACTGGCTTTTCGATTTCGCACGCACCGTCCCGATGGAGATCTCTTCAATACGCCCCGGCAACGTCTTCGGCCCGCGTGACCACACCTTTATCGAAAAGTATCTCGACGCCATGGAGAAAAGGAAACTGGCCTACGTCAGCGGTGGGCGGTGCCTGACGGCGCCCACATATGTAGAAAACCTGGTGGATGCCATTGAAGCGGCCTGTGGAGAGCCGCGGGCAGCCGGGGAGGCCTTTTTCATAACCGATGGGCTTGATATAACGTGGAAGGCCTTCACCGAGAAGTTCGCCGCAGCGCTGGGAGTGCCCGCCCCAAGGTTGTCAGTCCCCTTTGCCGTCGCCAATGCCCTCGGTTATGCATCGGAAAAGCTTTACAATCTAACAGGAGCTTCCTCGCCGCCCATGATCACCCGCTACCGCGTTTCCAACGCCGGACGTGATTACCACTTCTCCATCGACAAGGCAAAGCGCCTCCTGGGCTACGATCCGGCGGTGAATTTTGAAAATGCGGTAGAAAATACGGTACACTGGTATAAAGGTCGTTAATCAAGAACGCAGATCCAGGATCATCAACGCGCCCATTGAGGAGTGCCCAAATCAAAAAGGAGGTCCCCATGACGCAAGACATCCTCTTTTCTCCGTATGATCTAGGTCCCAATAAACTCAAGAACCGCGTCGTTATGGCGCCCATGACCCGCAACCGGGCCGGTGAGGGCAACATACCCACCCCCCTTCACGCCGAGTACTATTCACAGCGGGCCTCGGGAGGGCTCATCGTCACATGCGCCACCCAGATCTCGCCCCGGGGAGTTGGATATCCGGCAACCCCGGGCATCCACACCGGGGAGCAGATA
>JBGMRC010000143.1:0-4017 GCA_048061075.1 bacterium
GCCTTTCTTGACTCTCCGATATCTCGCATCCATTGCCTTGACTTTTTGCAGGCGTCTGAGATGTCGTTCCGCCGAGTTAAACCGCGCCGCCAGAAAGGTCTGCGCCAGTTCCCTTGAAAGCTCAGGTCCTATAACCCTTGCTCCCATGACAAGGACGTTCATGTCATCGTGCTCAACTCCCTGGTGGGCCGAGTATGTATCGTGACACAATCCTGCCCTGATACCAGGTATCTTGTTTGCCGCCACCGAAACACCGACCCCGCTACCGCATATCAATATGCCCCTGTCGGCCTTACCCCCCGAAATCGCGAGGCCGACGGCTTCGGCAAAATCAGGGTAATCAACAGGATCCGTGCTGTCGGTTCCCATGTTCAGGACCTGATGGCCAAGGGTCCTGATGAATTCAACCAGGTCCTCTTTCATGTTAAAACCCGCGTGATCTGATGCTACGGCAACTCTCATTTCAATAGGTCCTCAATACGGAGAGGACAGAGGTAAGGCCCCTCCCATTTGCCTGTTCAGGTTAAACCCCGGTTAAAATAAAGTATAGCCCGGGTTTTACTTAAGGCAATTTACACTTCAAGACTTGTAGCTGACTCTGATGCTGACCGTGATAAAAATGTCAGGGGCTGAACCGCCCTCGCCCTGTTGATGGACTTTTACGAGTCCATCAACTTTAAATTTCACAACTTGATTCTATCAGGCCATACCTTATAATCTAATATAGGCAATTTTGCAGAAAGTCATCAACGCGCCCATTGAGGGGCGACCCAATCAATATTCAGGAGTGATGATGAACGATTTCGAAAGGAAAATGGCCCAACCTTCAAAAAAAGGGTTATATGCCAGCAAAATACAGTATTTTCAGGTCAACCTCGGTCTTGTTTGCAACCAGGCGTGCCGGCACTGTCACCTGAACTGCTCTCCTGAAAGGACCGAGGTAATGAAGTGGCGGGTCATGAAGATGATCCTCTCCGCCGCTGAAACCGTGAGGCCCGAGCTTGTGGACCTGACAGGCGGAGCCCCGGAGCTGAACCCTGATTTCAGGCGATTTGTGGGTGCCCTCAGGGAAAGAGATATTCCGGTTCAGGTCAGAACAAACCTCACCGTGATCACCGAACCGGGGATGGAAGACCTTCCCGACTATTATCGCGAGGAAGGCATACAGCTTGTTGGCTCCCTGCCGTGCTACCTGGAAGAAAATGTCAGGGCCCAGAGGGGTGAGCGGGTTTATGAAAAGAGCATCGAAGCCTTAAAGATGCTGAACAGGTTCGGGTACGGGGTGGAGCCTGACCTGATACTGAACCTGGTTTATAATCCGGGAGGTCCATTTCTGCCGGGTGACCAGTCAGCCCTGGAAAAAGCCTATCGTAAAGAACTCATGTCCCGTTTCGACCTGCGCTTTACCAACCTCCTGACTATCACGAATATGCCCATCGGCCGTTTCAAAGAAGAACTCAGGGTTCGGAACGAGGAAAAGGAGTACATGGAATTGCTTCGGAACTCCTTTAATCCCACGACAGTTGACGGTCTTATGTGCCGTTACCAGATCAGTTTCGGGTGGGACGGCACCATGTACGACTGCGATTTCAACCTTGCCCTGGGGTTTTCGGTTGATCACGGCGCACCCGACCACATCAACAAATTTGATGCGTCGATCCTCTCGTGCAGAAGGATAGTGACCGGCAGCCACTGCTTCGGGTGCACTGCTGGATCGGGTTCTTCCTGCGGTGGGGCGCTTGTGGATTCGGGAGCCTGATGAGCCTGCTGGTGCGCATCTGAAGTGTGGCCGTAAACGACCGGGGAAGAGGCGTTTCATTGACAGCAGAATCCGGCGGCGGCGGGAAAAAACGTGGTCTCTACCGGCCGGTCGCTCTCCTGGCAGCAGTTATTGTAATCATAATCCTTTCGCAGGTCTTTGACGTTGGGGATAAACTCAACCAGCTTCGCGGCTGGATAAACTCCCTCGGCCCCCTGGGACCCATCGCTTTCGTCTTCCTGTACACGGCAGCCACTGTGGCAGCCCTTCCGGGGTCAGTCATGTCGGTAATTGCGGCAGCCCTCTTCGGGCCCTTCCTCGGAGTCGCCGTAGTCATCGTCGGAGCGACGGTGGGCGCATCCCTGGCCTTTCTGGTCTCCCGTTACCTTGCAAGAGATTCCATCGAGGTATGGCTCTCGGGTAAAGAGAAATTCAGGAAACTGGACGACCTTTCCGAAAGGCACGGCGACATAATTGTCGCAATAACGCGTCTTGTACCCATCTTTCCCTTCAACCTTCTGAACTACGGGTTCGGTCTGACAAAGGTCCACTTCAGAACGTATGTAATATGGTCGGCTGTATGCATGCTGCCGGGCACAATTCTTTATGTTGTAGGCTCAGCGGCTATACTGGAGGGGCTGGCGGAGGGGAAGGTCCCGTGGGTCCTCGTCGTGACGGTTGCCATGGTTCTGGCCATTATTGTCATCCTCACCAGGCAGGCGCGTAAAAGACTCCGGGAGGGCGGACCGGAGGAGACAGCACTGCAAACTTCCGGCAAGGAGCATGAAAATGAGTGAAGCGGTAAAGTTGATCCCCCATGATGAGCATAACCAGGCCCTGGTTTCCAATGTGCATCCTGCCGAATGGACAAATCCCGAACCGGCTCAGAAATATAACCTGGTTGTCATTGGCGCCGGGACGGCTGGTCTGGTCACGGCTGCTGGAGCTGCCGGACTTGGCGCCAGAGTGGCCCTTGTTGAAAGGTACCTCATGGGCGGAGACTGCCTGAACGTGGGGTGTATACCCTCAAAGTGCCTCATCCGGTCCTCCAGGGCCGCGGCCGATATCAGGGACGCGGGGGACTTCGGTATCAGTATGCCGGATGGCTTTGAAGTAGATTTCCCCGCGGTCATGGAGCGCATGCGAAAGCTGAGGGCACAGATCAGCTCCAATGACTCGGCAAAACGCTACAGGGATGAACTGGGAGTGGACGTGTTCATCGGAGAGGGGAAGTTCACCGGCCCAGACAGCGCTGAGGTAGACGGAAAGATCCTGAACTTTAAAAAGGCTGTTATTGCCACCGGCGCGAGGGCATTCGAGCTGCCGGTTGAGGGACTGGCTGAAGCCGGTTTCCTGACGAATGAGACGGTCTTTTCCCTTACCCAAAGACCCGGCCGCCTGGCTGTAATAGGCGCAGGGCCCCTGGGGTGTGAGCTGGCACAGGCATTCAGAAGACTGGGAAGCGAGGTGAGCATTTTAGAGGTCGGACCCCAGATACTTCCCAGGGAGGACCGGGACGCGGCCAGGATCGTAGAGAGGGCCTTCGAAAAGGACGGGGTCGGGCTTGTCCTGGGCTGTAACATAAAGAAAGTTGAAAAAACAGGAGCGGAAAAGCTGATCCACCTGGAGTGCGGCGGTGAAGAAAAGGTACTTCCGGTAGATGAGATACTCATCGGAGTAGGCAGGGTGCCCAATGTTGACGGTATGGGCCTTGAAGCGGCCGGAGTTCAGTACGATCCAAGGGCAGGAGTCATAGTTGACGACAGGTTAAAGACCACCAATCCCAGGATATATGCGGCCGGAGATATCTGCCTGAAGTACAAGTTCACACACACGGCCGACGCTGCAGCCAGGATAGTTTTACAGAACGCCCTGTTCTGGGGCAGGAAAAAAGCCAGCGCACTGAACATCCCATGGTGCACGTTTACCGATCCTGAAATCGCCCATGTGGGGATGTACGAGGAGGATGCAAAGGTAAAGGGCCTTGAGGTTCATACGATCACCATACCCATGGCCGATGTGGATCGGGCAATAGCTGATGGCGAGAAGGAGGGGATGGTAAGGATCCACCTGAAGAAAGGCACCGACAAGATACTGGGCGCCACAATAGTCGCCCGACACGCCGGGGAGATGATAAACGAGATCTCCGTAGCGATGCAGGCGAAACTGGGATTGGGAGCGATCTCAGGGGTCATACACCCATATCCTACCCAGGCCGAAGCCATAAAAAGGGCGGCCGATGCCTACAACCGGACCCG
>JBGMRC010000144.1:0-3998 GCA_048061075.1 bacterium
CAGATCTACAGAAAGGGCAAGGATCTTCTGAACCTTATTAACGACATCCTGGATACCGGACGCCTGGAAGAGGGAAAGATGGCTTTCCGATTCAGACCTGTCGATTTCAGGGAGATCATCAACGATGTGATCTTCTCCACCCGCCACGTCACGAGTGTCGAGCCGGACATTCAAACGGACATGCCTGAGGATCTGCCCCAGATCGAAGCGGACCGGGACAAACTTCTCCAGATCATGAACAACATCGTCTCCAATGCTCTAAAATATTCAGATCCCGGCTCTCCTGTAAAGATAGATGTAAAAAAGATCTCGGGCAGACGCGAGACCGACCATAGCGATCTGCTGCAGGTAAGCGTGGCAGACAAGGGGATCGGGATCTCGGATGAGTGCCACCAGAAGGTTTTCGAACAGTTTTTCCAGGTGGATCAGGGAACAGCAAGACCCTATCACGGGGCCGGGTTGGGGTTGTTTATCGCCAAGTCCATGGTAGAACTGCACGGGGGCAAGATCTGGTTTGACAGCGTCCCGGATAAAGGAACAACCTTTTACTTCACGATTCCCATGAAACAGAACTAGTATTAAAATAGTTAAAAGTTGAAGGTTGAAGGTTGAAAGCTTCAAGCTGATTTAGATCCACAGTATTTACTTTTAACTTTAAACTTTTAACTTTAAACCCGATCATCTTTAATCCTCTGGATTAAATATTATCTCTCCATTACTGGTATCCACGAAAATCGTATCATTTTCGCTGAAATTCCCTGAAAGAACCTCCAGGGCCAGGGGATCCTGGATCCTCTTCTGTATGGTTCTGCGCAGCGGCCTGGCGCCATACACAGGGTCGAATCCCTCTGAGGCGATGAGTTCAAGAGCACTATCAGAGAGTTTGAGTGTCAGACCTCTCTCTGCAAGGAGGGCTCCAAGGTTCTGGAGCTGTATCTCAACTATCTGTTTTATCTGATCCCTGGTTAGGGAATCAAAGACGATGATATCATCAATCCGGTTGAGGAACTCCGGCCTGAAGTTCACTTTCAGGGCCTCGCTAACAAGGTCGTGGATCTTTGATCTTTCCTCACCGTGCATTTCAGCGATATGACTGCTGCCTATGTTGGAGGTCATTATCACGACGGTATTCCTGAAGTCCACTGTCCTTCCGTGCCCGTCAGTGAGCCTTCCGTCGTCAAGGAGCTGGAGCAGCACATTGAAGATCTCCGGATGCGCTTTTTCTATCTCATCTAAAAGAACTACACTGTAGGGCCGCCGCCTGACCGCCTCCGTCAGGTATCCACCCTCCTCGTATCCCACATATCCCGGTGGAGCCCCGATGAGGCGTGCGACGGAGTGTTTCTCCATGAACTCGGACATATCCACCCTGATCATGGCCTCATCATCATCGAAGAGAAATTGCGCCAGGGCTTTCGCGAGTTCAGTCTTGCCCACTCCTGTGGGGCCCAGGAAAATAAAGGATCCTATCGGACGGTTAGGATCCTGGAGGCCTGCTCTGGCTCTTCTTACAGCATTTGATACAGCACCAATGGCGTCATCCTGTCCTATGACCCTGAGTGATATCCGCTCCTCCATTTTCAGGAGCTTTTCCACTTCTCCTTCCATAAGACGGCTAACCGGGATCCCTGTCCAGTGGGAAACGATAACGGCTATGTCCTCGGAGTCCACCTCTTCCTTTAGCATACGCTGACCCGCCTGGAGTTCTGCCAGCTTGTCATCTGCATCACGGATCTTCTCCTCAAGCTCCGGAAGGGTTCCATACCGGAGTTGGGCAGCCTTTTCCAGCTGCCCTTCCTTTTCTGCCTTCTGGGTTTCGAACCTCACTTTCTCCAGTTCCTCCTTAAGGTTTCGAAGGATCTGTATGGCATCCTTTTCCTGCTGCCAGTGTGCTTTCATGGAACTGCTCTTTTCAGAAAGCTCAGCCAGCTCCCGGTCAATTTTCTTCAGCCTCTCTACCGATGCAGTGTCTTCCTCTTTTTTCAGCGCCTCCTTTTCGATCTGAAGCTGAACTATTCTCCGCTCCACTTCATCGATCTCCTGGGGAAGGCTGTCGATCTCAATACGAAGTCTGGATGCGGCCTCATCCACAAGATCAATGGCTTTATCTGGAAGAAACCGGTCCGAGATATAGCGGGCAGAAAGAGTCGCTGCCGCTACAATAGCTGAATCGGTGATCCTCACACCGTGGTGAACTTCATAACGCTCCTTGAGGCCTCTCAGGATGGCTATAGTATCCTCGATGGAGGGTTCGGTGACCATTACCGGCTGGAACCGGCGTTCCAGCGCAGCGTCTTTTTCTATGTAAATCCTGTACTCATCAAGGGTTGTGGCACCCACACATTTCAGCTCCCCCCGCGCCAGGGCGGGCTTGAGCATATTGGAGGCGTCCATAGAGCCTTCGGCCCTGCCCGCCCCGACAAGATTGTGGAGCTCATCGATAAAGAGAATTATCTGGCCCGCAGCCTCCTGTACTTCAGTGAGAACGGCTTTCAGGCGTTCTTCGAACTGCCCCCTGTACTTTGCTCCGGCAACGAGAGCACCCATATCCAGGGCAACGATCTTCTTCCGGGCAAGACCCTCGGGGACATCCCCGGTTGCTATTCTCTGGGCAAGCCCCTCAGCGATCGCCGTTTTCCCGACTCCGGGTTCACCGATCAGCACAGGGTTATTCTTGGTTCTTCTTGAGAGGACCTGCACAACCCTTCTTATTTCGTCATCGCGTCCGATAACCGGGTCAAGCTTTCCCGTTCTGGCAAGGTCGGTAAGATCCCGGCCGTATTTGAGAAGTGCCTGGTACCTTTCCTCCGGATCCTGATCTGTAACCCTGTGGCTTCCCCTGACGCTTCTTAAGGCTTCGAGGACCTTTTCCCGGGTGATATGAGATCCACCAAGGATATCGGCAGCCCTGGAGGTGCCGATCGAAAGTATGGCCAGAAACATGTGCTCTGTGCTTATGAACTCATCCTTTAACCCTTCAGCCTCATCCAGGGCAACGTTAAAGAGGTTATTAAGACCGGGGCTTATGTACGCCTGGTTAAGCCCCGACACGCGCGGCAGACCCTCAAGTTCCTTCTCGAGTAAATCTGTGACCGTGCCCGGGTCGGCACCCACTTTCTCAATAATGGGGGAAACAATACTCCCCTCCTGTCTTATCAGAGCCAGAAGAAAGTGTTCTACGCCGATTTCCTGATGTCCCCTGCTTTCAGCGTCTCTCTGGGACTCCTGAAGTGCCTCAGCGGTTTTTATTGTGAGTTTTTCCAGGTTAATAGCCATATTACTCCTCCAAACGTGGGGAAAATGCCCGAAATAAAGGTAACCATTCCTGGTGTCTTTTCAACCCGAAATCCGGTTTTCACTACGGAACAAGACAGTGCGCAGGGCGTAGGGCGAAGGGCGTGTAGTGCAGTCAAAGTGCGTGGTCGAAGTCGAAGTGGGTGTATGATTACCTGGTTGTTAGTTCTTATTTGTTGGTTGTTAGTAAATACTAGAAACTAGAAATCAGAAACTAGAAACTTTGCGCCTCAGTACTGAGGCGCAAGGAAACCATTGACAGCAGGATATTTTTGTTTAACTTGATATATAGGAGTATTTTATGATCATTTTTGACCTTAAATGCACGAACAGCCACACCTTCGAAGGATGGTTCGAAGGGAGGTCGGAGTTCGAATCCGAAAAGGAATCCGGGCGCCTCGCCTGTCCAATGTGCGGAGACCGGGAGATAGGGATCGTACCAACCGGCGGGTATTATTCAAAAAGACAGGACAGAAAGGACGGTCAGACTCCATCAGGAGACTCTTTCGTGAAAGTCCTGACAGATTATTTTGAAAAGAACTTTGATAATGTGGGGAAGCAATTCGCGGAGGAAGCGATCAAGATGCATTTCGGTGAAACCGACCTGAGGAATATCCGCGGAATTGCAACAAATGAAGAGGAAAAGGAACTTAACGAAGAGGGTGTAGAGTTTATCAAAATCCCCATGCGGAAATTGCAAAGCT
>JBGMRC010000145.1:0-3963 GCA_048061075.1 bacterium
GAAACTAGAAATTAGAAACTGGTAATTGAGCTATGCTCAATTACCTAAGATTAACTACCCCTTTCGTCGTTCCCAGCCATATTTCTCCCTTACCTGTCGTAAAGGAAAGGACCGTCGGCAGGCCAGGCACTTCGGCTGCCTTGCCATATAATTCGTAATACGGTTTAGCCCTTTGCTCTATGTATTCCTCAATATTGGTGTAGCGTCTAAGCTCTGTTCTCGACTCATATGCATACTCTTCAGTACCTGAACTTCTGGGACTGGGATTTATCATGGGATCGGGATCAAGGGTCAAATCAGCCCTGAAATTTACCCACAAGCCTTCATCGTTGTCCCATACGAGGTCGGTAACTCTGGAAGAATTGTAACCAACACGGTACCATGCATAATCGAAGGGGCGGGTATCTCTGATGCCGAACATCGTAGATCTGTACGGATGGATACCCCTCCACGCTGGATATGGTTCACCCTTTGCGATACCCCTCAAGCCGCCCCAGAAGAGCCCCTTGGATGTCCCTGCCCAGATGGCTGATGGTCTGAAAAGCAGTGACGTTATTTCGAGATTCTCCTCCAGCCTGACAGTGGAAAAGGCACCATTCTCGATTACAGCGATCCGCGAGTTTTTGCTTCCCAGGACCACTCTTTCAAATCCGGTGGCGGCGGCAGTCACAGGCGGTGTAAATCCCCTCTTGCCATCCCCGCCCTGGCCCAGGTGAGCTCTGGACGTAACATAAACGGTACCTCTCCTTGGCAATTTGGCATTAGTGAGTTCAGTCAACCATCTGGTTCGAGGTGTGTATACCTCCCATGACCTGTCCTTTCTGACGGACAGACCGCTTTTGGTCCCCACCCAGACGTTATCACCTTCAAGGCCTTCTCCCTCACCTTCCACGGCTATAGAATACACCTGGTCGTCCGGCAGGAACCCCTTTTCTGCATTAATGCTTTCCACCGAATCTCCTGTCAGGATCAGAAGCCCCCTGTTCTTTGTACCGATAAACAGCTCACCCCCTGACATCGCCACTGCCGTAACCCTCCTCGCCGTCTCCCTGTCAAGGACCTGGATCCTTTCCCAGGATTCATCTCCGTTCCTGCGGTAAAATCCGTCACGGGTAGCCACAACGACATTTATGCCATCATTCGCAATTGCCAGTACTTTACCCCTGGGCGCTCTCAGGTCATCGGGAACTAGCAGAAATGTATTTGGGATCTTCGAGGCGCATCCTGCTGATGCAATTACCACTGCCAGAAGCAAGATAATAATTAAGCGATTATTTATCATAATAATCTCCAGAAAATTCCCTATACCAGCCAATATAGATAATTATAACGCTTCAGTATCCTCAATTCATAAATTATCATTCTGAAAAATATTAGTCTAGGAGCTTGGGAAGGTGATTTATACCAACTTTTAAGGTATATTTCATTTTTGTAGCGCTGATTGATATAAAACTTTTTCAGTTCAAGGTACGGAAAGGGGTCTTCCAGCGCTTATGAAATCCAATGAAATCTCAGGTTTTTTCCTTGATTTTGCCTCGCTTGAAAAAGCCACAACTCCCATGTATGTGGTCAATCCTGAGGGGAAAATACTTTTCATGAACGGTGCAATGAGGGACCTGTTCGGATACAGCAGGGAGGGATACCTGGGAAAAATGATCGCCATGCTGGGCAAGGACCCGGAAAGAACAGGTAAAAAAATAATCGATGGCTTGAACGATGGGGGCGGAAGCTGGCAGGGTAATATTATATCCAGGGCGAAGGACGCCAGGGAGTTTCCATGCCTGGTCACCGCTACAAGATTCATCGACAGTATGGGAAATCATACAGTTACCCTCGGACAGGTCATGGATCTTACAGACCAGAGGAAGACGGAGGCAGACCTTAAGCTGCAGACTGACAGACTCTCCTCCCTTGTCCAGCTTGCTTCCAGGATCGCTCATATAGACGATCCCTTTACCTTGTCCGAAAAAGCACTGGAGGAGATATCAGGCCTTCTGAATGTAGCGATGGGGATAATCTTCATTATACAGCCGGTTACGGGTGATCTGCTCTCATACTCAAGTGTCGGTGTCCCGGATGAAGATCTGGCTCGTCTTGAAGATATCGATTTCAGAAGTATAATCGCCTCTGATGTTGTGAGGACAAAGAAAACGGTCTTTGTTCCTGATATGTCGAAAGACAGCCGTATTATAATCCAAAACGAGAGAACCCAGTCCCTGGCGGTGGTTCCCCTCGCAAGCCAGGATCGTATTATCGGCGCCATGGGACTCGCCTCAAAAACTCCCTATACCTTCACTGATGAAGATATCCGTTTCATGGAAACAGTGGGGGCTCATCTGGGAGTCTATCTTGAAAACGCCAGGCTGTTCGAAGAGCTGGACCTGAGAAATCTATCTCTTAAGGAGAGAAACCTTGACCTGGAAGAACTACTCTCTATCATCTCTCACGACCTCAGGAGCCCCCTTGCGACTATCGGGGGCTATGCTTCTCTCCTCACCAGAAAAGGCTCTAACGCATCTGTTGAAGAGACGGTTAATTACGCGAAAATAATCCTCAGGAAGACAAATGAAACATCGAGGAGGTTCGATGACCTCCTGAATTTTTTCAGGGTTACCATGACTGAGGACCATAAGGATCCTGAACCCATCGACGTCCTCGAAGTTATCAGCGATTCCATCGAGGATGTGGTTCCATCCGAGGTAATGAAACACATGAAGTTTACTCTACCTGAAGATATTCCCTCCCTTATAGGGAACAGAAATCATCTGACCCATATCTTCACCAACATTATCTCTAATTCATATAAATTCATGGGTGATCAAAAAGATCCCGCTATCCACATTCATTACTCGTCAGACGATGAAGGTCGTAATGAAACACACAGCTTCACAGTGATCGATAACGGCATGGGTATTACTGGCGGCTTTCATGAAAATCTACTTAAGCCGTTCTTCAGGGGGCCGGGGAGTCAGGATATTGAGGGTGCTGGCATGGGGCTTTCAATCGTTGACAGGATCATCAAAAAAAATATGGGAAATCTGGAGATCGAGAGCAGGGAGGGTCACGGGACAACGGTTACCTTCACACTTCCATGGCCCCGGCATTCTGCTCCAGGATCGTGATTCGATTTTCGAATCTCCAGGAGCAGCTTTCGTTGACACGGAGGCTACCTATTGCTAATCTGCCTGTCTCGAATTTAACCATCCGAATACATACGGAGGATCTATATGTCTAAGAAAGCGGATAAAAAGGACAAGAAAGAGAAGAAAGATACGCGAAAGCAACTATCGGACGACGTAGAGGGGTTTGTCAAAGACATCTGGGGAAAAGTCGTCGAATACGCTACTGCCGGCGCCGAGGAAGCTTCAAATGTTTCAACTTCGGCCAAGACGCGCATCGATATTGAGACGCTGAAATTCAGGCGCAGTAAACTGGCAAGGACACTGGGAGAGCAGTATTACGAACAATGGGAAAACGATTCATCCGTGGCCATAACAGGGACAAAGAAGGCGCTCGCTCAGGTAAAGAAGGTAGACAAGGAGATCACCGATCTGGAGGCCCGGATCACCAGAGCCAGGAAGAAAAAGCCCGCACCTGCCAAAAAGAAGACTGCAGTTCCTAAGAAGCCTGCGAGCGCCAGGAAAGCTGCTCCAAAGAAGAAGACTGCGGCATCCACAACCGCCGGAAAAGCAACAAAAAAAGCCTCCGGTACCGGAAAGAGCGGCGCATCGAAAAGACCGGAGAAAAAGAGCGGATAAGCTTAAGATAAACTCATCCCGGTCCTGTTGCGCAATCCTTTACTCCCTCACCTCGTTAGTGGACTTTTTACAGGTCCATCAACCTTGACACCTCTTTTTAGAGGGTATATATAGGACATTCTTTTTATGGGGCTGTAGCTCAGCTGGGAGAGCGCTTGACTGGCAGTCAAGAGGTCGACGGTTCGATCCCGTTCAGCTCCACCAC
>JBGMRC010000146.1:0-1476 GCA_048061075.1 bacterium
CGACAAATAACAAACAAAAACAACGCGATGAGAGAAATAGAATCCGGGAAAATAACCGAAGCTGTCAGGAAAATGTCCATCGAGGCCGCATATAAGCTCGGTCACGATGTGATGGAAGCCTTCGAGGAAAACCTGGAGACGGAAACTTCTCCCACGGGTAGAGAAGTTCTCAGGCAGCTTGTGGAAAACGCAAGGATCGCCGAAGAGGGGCTTTTCCCGATGTGCCAGGACACCGGGTTCGCCGTTATCTTCGTGGAACTTGGACAGGACGTCCATGTTATCGGTGGAGATCTGAACCAGGCTATCCATGAAGGAGTACGGCAGGGATATGCCGAGGCCTTCCTCAGAAAGAGCGTTTGTGATCCCTTTACAAGAGATAACACTGGTGATAACACACCTGCCATCATCCACATAAAAATTGTTCCAGGGAACAGGATCAAACTAACGCTGGCCGGTAAAGGCGGAGGCAGCGAGAACATGAGTCGAGTGATGATGCTCAAACCCTCCGACGGCAAGGACGGAATAATGGATTATGTGGTTCAGAGGGTTAGCGAATCGGGTCCAAATCCCTGTCCTCCCACGATAATCGGTGTCGGGATCGGGGGTACTTTCGAAAAGGCGGCTTTGCTTGCCAAGGAAGCGCTCTTAAGGCCCCTTGGAGAACCCAGCTCCGACCAGGAACTTGCGGCAATGGAGGAAGAGATCCTCGAAAGGATCAACAGGCTCGGGATCGGTCCAGGGGGGCTGGGAGGAAGGACTACATCCATGGCTGTACACGTCAAGATGCACCCCTGCCACATCGCCAGTCTTCCCGTTGCGGTCAATATAAACTGTCATGCCCACAGGCACAAAGAAATGGTGCTCTGAAGGAGGTGAGATCGTGTCAGAACCGATAAGACTGAATCCGCCCCTCACAGACGAAGATGTAATGAAACTCAGAGCAGGCGATCAGGTGCTTATTACAGGAACTCTCTACACAGGCAGGGATGCCGCCCACAAGAGGCTCGTTGACCTCCTTGACTCGGGTGAACCTCTGCCGGTGGACCTGGCCGGTCAGATAATCTACTTCGTAGGCCCCACGCCCAGCAGGCCCGGACAGCCCATCGGATCAGCTGGTCCAACAACAAGCTACAGGATGGATGCCTACTCGCCCAGGCTCATTGAGAGAGGTCTTAAGGGGATGATAGGGAAGGGCTTCCGTTCAAGGGAGGTTGTGGACTCCATGGTGAAACACAAGGCCGTCTACATGGCGGCGGTGGGGGGGGCAGCAGCTCTTATCTCCAGGAAGATCACCTCCTGCGAGATCGTAGCGTATGAGGATCTTGGCCCGGAAGCCATAAGGAAGCTGGAGGTGACCGATTTCCCTGCAATTGTTGTTAACGACTGCCAGGGCAATGATCTGTATGACCAGGGCGTAGAGGAGTACAGAACCGCGTAAAGATCAAGTTTCTGGTTTCTAGTTTCTGGTTTCTAGTT
>JBGMRC010000146.1:1576-3948 GCA_048061075.1 bacterium
AGTTTCTGGTTTCTAGTTTCTGGTTTCTAGTTCTAGTTATGGAGGGAATAATGAAGGTTCACGAATATCAAGCCAAGGAATTGCTCAAGCAGTACGGCGTTCCCGTTCCTGAGGGAGGAGTTGCGACTACATCGGAAGCGGCTGCAACCATAGCCGAATCCATTGGAACGAAAGTAGTTGTCAAGGCACAGATACACGCTGGTGGAAGAGGTAAGGCCGGCGGTGTCAAGCTGGTGGATACGCCTGAACAGGCAGCAGAAGTCGCCGGTGGTCTTCTTGGCAAAACTCTGGTCACCTACCAGACCGGTCCGGAGGGCAGCGTCGTCAATCAGGTCCTTGTTGAGGGGGCATTGGCGATTGCTTCAGAGCTTTACCTGGGGATGGTCATCGACAGAGCGACAGAACGTGTAGCGGTGATGGCCAGTACGGAAGGCGGTGTGGAAATTGAGACTGTGGCCGCCGAGACACCTGAAAAGATCCTGAAGGAGTTTGCCGACCCGAATATGGGGCTCATGCCGTACCAGGCGAGGAACCTGGCTTTCGGGTTGGGGCTCAAAGGCAAAACAGCTTCTGCCGCGACCTCGTTGATACTTAAACTCTACAGGCTCTTTGTGGACAAGGATTGTTCCATTGCGGAGGTCAATCCGCTGATCACGACAGAAGATGGCGCGGTGATAGCTCTGGATGCCAAACTTAACTTCGACGACAACGCTCTGTACCGTCAGGATGCAGTGACCGAGCTGAGGGACCTTGGTGAGGAAGAGCCCCTGGAGATCGAGGCATCCAAACACGGACTGTCCTACATAAAGCTGGACGGTAACGTAGGCTGCATGGTGAACGGCGCTGGTCTCGCAATGGCTACTATGGATATCATCAAGCTGGCTGGAGGGGAGCCCGCCAACTTCCTGGATGTTGGGGGCGGTGCCAA
The DNA here is from genome assembly GCA_048061075.1 of bacterium. Classification (GTDB taxonomy): domain Bacteria; phylum BMS3Abin14; class BMS3Abin14; order BMS3Abin14; family BMS3Abin14; genus SZUA-178. The sequence continues at coordinate 2,505 of JBGMRC010000146.1, forward strand.
GGAGGAATCTGTCACGAATGCTTTCAAGATCATCCTGGCCGACGAAAGTGTGAAAGCCGTCCTTGTGAACATATTCGGAGGTATAGTCAGGTGCGATATCGTCGCGCAGGGCGTAATAAACGCCGCCAGAGCGCTGGACCTCAAGACCCCTGTTGTTGTCAGGCTAGAAGGCACTAATGCCGATGAAGGCATGCGGTTGATAGATGAATCAGGACTGAAGTTTGAAACAGCCAAGGGACTGAAATCAGCTGCTGAAAAATCCGTGGCAGCAGCCAGAGCTGCGGGAGGTGAGTGATGAGCATCCTGGTCAACAGCGAAACCAGAGTTGTGGTGCAGGGGATCACCGGCCGTGAAGGGACATTCCACACGCGCCAGTGCGTTGAGTATGGAACTAATATTGTGGCAGGTGTTACTCCCGGCAAGGGAGGCCAGGACATGGATGGTATTCCCGTTTTCGATACGGTCGGTCAGGCTGTCCAGAACGAGGGAGCCAATGCGTCCCTGATATTTGTTCCGCCCCCTTTTGCGGGGGATGCCATCCTCGAAGCGGCCCACGCCGGTGTGGATGTAGTTGTCTGCATAACAGAAGGGATCCCCACTATTGACATGGTGAAGGTCAAGGATACTCTTGATGGAATGGATACGAAGCTTGTGGGCCCGAACTGTCCGGGTGTCATAACTCCCGGTGAGTGCAAGATGGGTATCATGCCCGGTTTTATACACAAGGAGGGTTCGGTTGGAGTTATCTCCAGAAGCGGTACCCTGACTTACGAGGCAGTGGGACAGCTAACAGAGATGGGTATCGGCCAGAGTACGTGCATAGGGATCGGCGGCGATCCGGTCATCGGAAGCACGTTCCTCGACCTTTTGAAGCTTTTTGCCGAGGATGATGACACTGAAGCAGTTGTGCTCATCGGAGAGATAGGCGGCTCTGCTGAAGAGGAGGCCGCCGAATACATCAAGGAGCATTACCAGAAACCCGTTGTATCGTTTATTGCTGGTCAGACTGCTCCTCCCGGGAAAAGGATGGGTCACGCAGGTGCTATCATAGCTGGAGGTAAGGGGACAGCTGCCGAGAAGGTCGCTGCCCTCGAGGAGGCAGGAGTTACAGTGAGCTCCAGCCCTGCGGAGATCGGTTCTTCCGTCGCAGGGGTCCTGGGGCGCTGACAGGAGGTTAATATGGCTGAAACTGCCCGCAAGGAGGAGACAGTTGTCACCGAGTACGGGGAGAGGAAGATAGTCATTATCCCCCGCTACTGCAAGGGTTGCGACATATGTGTCAAGGTCTGTCCCGCGGCGGTTCTTGATATGAAGGAGTTCAAGGTCTGTGTTGTTGATATCGAGGCGTGTACCGAGTGTATGCTCTGCGAGGTGAGTTGCCCGGATTTTGCCATTGAGGTACACCCATCGGGCAAAAAGGGGAAGGTAAAATGAGCGAAAAGGT
>JBGMRC010000147.1:0-3911 GCA_048061075.1 bacterium
GTGATACCCAATCTTTCCTGGAGGTTCCTGATCTCGCCGCGCATGTATACACGCAGCTTGGCGTCCAGGTTGGACAGCGGTTCGTCAAAAAGGAGGACTTCCGGCTCATTCACAAGGACCCTGGCAATGGCCACACGCTGCTGTTGCCCACCTGAGAGCTGGTCCGGAGAACGGTCTTCCATCCCAGTTAGCTGAAGAAGCTCAAGGCCCTCGGCAACTTTCTTCTTTATCTCCAACTCAGGGGCCTTGGCGATTTTCAGACCGTAGGCTACGTTTTCAAAAACTGTCATGTGGGGGAAGAGGGCGTAACTCTGGAAAACAGTTCCTGTTGGACGATTATTGGGAGGAACCTCATTGACGCGCTTTCCGTCTATCATGATGTCCCCCTCCTCAGGTTGATAGAAGCCGGCCAGGCACCTGAGGGCTGTTGTTTTGCCGCATCCACTCGGGCCCAGAAGGGTTGTGAGCCTGCCCGCTTCGAACTTGTGGGTGAAACCATCGACAGCCCTGACTTCCTCCGGCCCTTTCCCAAACACCTTGGTTACATTCGACATGGCAACGGGAACTTTTTTCATGAAGAACTACCTCCGAATCTCAGTTAATCACATCCTGAACATGGTTGCGGTGGCGCCGGTAAACTTGTAGAACAATGCGATTATGACAATGACCATGAGCATAAGCAGGCTGGACATGGCGGCGGCCATTCCAAGTGATCCGGCTTCAACGAAGTTGTAGATGTCAACCGCCATCACCCTCCATCTGGGAGTTACAAGGAAGATGGTGGAGGTCAACTCCGTTATGGCCCGGATAAATGCGAAAGTAACTCCGGCGATAAAAGCCGGCTTCAGGAGGGGGAGAATTATCTTCCTGAAGGTGGTGCCCCACGTTGCTCCCAGATCGGAGGATGCCTCCTCAAAGGCCACATCGATCTGCTTGAGAGTCGATACTCCAGTGCGCAATCCGAAGGGCATTCTCCTGATAGTGTAATCAAGCAGCAGGATAAAAGCTGTGCCCGTCAGGATCAGGGGAGGACGGTTAAAGGCGAGCACTAACCCCAGTCCCATCATGGTACCTGGTACAGCATAGGGCAGCATCCCCACAAAATCCATTATCTTCCTGCCAAAGAATGTCTTGCGCTCAATGAGGTATGCGATCACCAGGCCAATTAGCGCGGCGCCGACTGCGCCGGCTGATGACATCCACAGGCTGTTTATGATGGATCGCCCTGTATTGGCGAAGATCAGCCGATAGTGTGATAGGGTGAAGGAGCTGTCCACGCCCCAGACCTTGGCGAATCCACCTGCGAAGATCACAAGGTAGAGGACGAATACTATGACAGAGACCAGTGAAAGGAAAGCGAACAACGACCACTTGATAATACCCGGCGTAGGCCGGACCTCAGCGTGGGTCGGTGCGCCTGTAACAGTGACATATGAGCGCTTTGACCTGTAGACACCCTGAAAATAGAAAAGCAGAAAGGACGGAATAAGAAGAATGATGCTTATGGTTGTCCCCATGCCCCAATCCATGACGCCAAGGGTCTGCATGACAGCTTCGACGGATAATACGGACAGCCCTCCTCCCAGAAGGGCCGGTGCGCCGAAGGCACTCAGGTTGGTCATGTAAATGAGCAAAGAAGCCGCCATGAGGGCCGGCGTTATGAGTGGTAGGGTAATGGTCCTGAAAACCCTGGAATATCTGGCCCCCAGGTCCTGAGCCGAATCCTCCAGGGCTGTGTCAAAGCTGGAAAAAGCTGCGGTAGTGACAAGAAAAGCCAGGGGAAATGTAGTAATTATCTGGGATATGACAATTCCGTGCCATCCATAGATGATGAACTTGAAGCCGAAATGCTTCTGCAGAAAAACATTGATGACTCCAACCCTGCCCAACAGGAGAATGAATGCGAAAGCGTTAACGAAAGGTGGAGTGATCATGGGCAGGATAGCCGTGATCATAAACAGCGGTTTAAAGGGCACGGTGGTCCTGGTTATTGCGAATCCGAAGACAGTTCCCACAAGAAGCGCCCCGAGGGTTGCCAGAGTTGATATGAGAAGGGTGTTGTAAAGCACCTGGCGGAAATAGGGATTGCCGAAGAAGGCGATGTAATTCCCGAAGCCTACGAAGACGCCTGTGTCGTCAAGAGCGCTCTCGCGTAAAACCGAAACAAGGGGATAGATGACCGTTGCCGCCAGGAGCACAAAACAGAAGATCACGAGGACCAGGACGAGGGGGTCTCTGGTCAGGTTCCTGAGTTCCTTAAACCTCTCTCCGATGTATGACTTTGTCTTCATCATAATAAATAAAAGAGGGGTAAGAGGCCGCGTGGTCCCCTCACCCCTACTATTGAGTTATCGCGATCAATCGATCGTGTAGGTTATTTCTTTTTTGACTTCCACTCGTAAATGTTGAACTGGCCGATGATCGCCTTCTTGTTCTTGGCGGCCCACATGTAATCCGAATCAAAGATCTTCATTTCCGAAATAGCTATGGCGCCTTTAGGCCTCGCTACGTCTGGCCGGACCGAGTAGTTGCCCGTTTCCTTGGCCAGTTCCTGAGCCTCCTTGGACAGCATGAAGTTCAGGAACGCCTTGGCGCCTTCAGGATTGGGCGAGTTTGCTACGATCGCCGTGTTGGAGGGATCCGCGTAAATAGGCATGGGGAACACCGGTACTATTGGGTAGCCTTCCTCCTGCAGTCTGTAGACCCTGTCATAGAAAGTGATCCCGATGGGGAACTCACCCCGGGCCACCATCTTGCTTGGAGCGCTGCCGCTCCGGGTGTACTGAGCGACATTAACCATGAGCTTTTTCAGATAGGCCCAGCCGGCTTTGGAATTAATGCCCGTTTCGCCTTCTGCGCGGTTCATCTGCAGTATGAGGCCTACAAAAGCGTACGCCGTTCCAGAAGCCGCGGGATGCGGCATGACGATCTGCCCCTTCCACTTGGGATCGAGGAGGTCCGTGTAGGACTTGGGAGGATCAACACCCATTTCTTTGATGAGCTTGCTGTTATAAGCGAATACCAGGGGATACATCGTAGTACCCATGATGTAATCCTCACCGGGATACGTGTAGGGCTTTAGAACGTATTTTGCGTTCGGGGGATTGTATGGAGCGATAATCCCCTGTTCCTGGGCGGGAACCAGGTATGACGCCCTGACAGAGTGCCACACATCCGCCTGGGGCCTGGCCTTCTCAACCCTCAGACGGGCGGCGATCTCACCGGAGGAGATGTTAATACTCTCCGCCTTGATCCCGGTCTTCTCCTCGAACAGCGTAGTGAACTTCTTCATTACGCCATCTTTCCAAGGGCTGTAAATAAGGATAGACCCACCCGCGGAATAGGCGGGGGACGGCATCCCAGCGGTCACCAGCACTAAAGTTAGGGCAGCTACCATAGCTGTCCTGTATGATAATTTCCTATTCATCTTTTCCTCCTTTCAAAAAACCTCAGCAAACAAGGTTACCCCCTCAAGAGCCAGGAAAACTACAAACAAGATTTCTGACTTAAAAATGGCTTCCAGTCGAATAATCGGTTTTTGAGGTTCCCCAGGTGTTTGCTCCATTTCTCATGGAACGTGCAGCATTTTGAGAAATTGAACTTCATATATAAGCCATCGGATCATTCCTGTCAATTTTATCACCCCGTGGTAAACACAGTTTCTAGTTTCTGGTTTCTAGTTTCTAATAAAAACGTGGTCAGAGCACATTGATCCAAACCACAATATTGCTTCGTCACTTTGTTCCTCGCAATGACGGCAGCTTTCGATTGGAGTTTTGGGCACCGAGTCCCAGATCCCAAGTTACTAGAAACAAGAAACTAGAAACCAGCGACTCCGCGTCTAAGGCGCGGCCTCCCTTTTCCCTAATAATTGCACACATATATGTGCACACTGCACACGATCGTGTGCA
>JBGMRC010000148.1:0-3890 GCA_048061075.1 bacterium
CCTCCGAGATCCACTCCATCTACCCCGCCCTTTATCTGGCAAGATCCCTGGGCAAACAGCTCAGCTCCAACGGCAAAGGGCGCCTCGGACAGGCTTTCTTCCTGATAAAGGAAGGCCTCAGCAGGCCAAAGATGCCGCTGCGTTATCACAATTCAGTGATGCGGAAAGCCGCCCGGATGGCTCGCAGGAACGTAAGGTCCATCCGGAAACTGCTCTACTTCGGGATCCTCAGGCACGGCAAAAAGATCGCTGAAAAAGAGTTCCTCCTCAGGAGGATAACCAGGCTTTCTCTGGACCTGTATATCCTCCTTACCTCACTTTCAGGGCTGGAATACGAGATAGAAAACGGAACCAACGTAGAGAAAAGGCTCAGTCTCCTCGCCTACTTCCTCACCGAGGCCCGGGAGAACCGGAAGCTTAATGTGTGCGGTTACTCTCAAAGAAGAGAGAGGGTACACCAGAGAGTTTTCCGGAATTTGCTGGAAGAGTTCGGAGACACTGACAAAAACACATCGGAAGGAAGGCACGTATGAGCTCGAAAATAGCCATAGTTGATGGGGTCAGGACTCCCTATGTCAGAGCCGGAACCCTGTTTTCCAAAATGACGGCGGTTGATCTCGGCAGATTACCGGTTGCGGAGTTAATTGCCCGCTCCGGAATCGATCCAGCCCGGATAGATTCGGTCATAATCGGAAATGTCGCCCAGCCTCCGGACGCGGTCAATGTAGCCAGGGTTATAGCCCTTTACGCGGGGATTCCTGACAGCGTGCCCGCTTACACGGTTCACAGGAACTGCGCCTCCGGCATTCAATCCATCATATCGGCGGCACAGGCAATCGCCACCGGCGAGGCCGAAATAGTCATCGCCGGCGGTATTGAATCCATGACCAACATCCCCTTCTTCATCACACCGGACCTTCAGGATATCATCACCAAATATCAGCGCGGCAAGGGCATGGGTGCCAGGATCTCCGCCCTGGGCAAGATAAGGCCCCGCCATCTCGTCCCGAGGATAGGGCTCATGCTGGGCCTTACCGATCCAACGTGCAGGCTTGATATGGGCCAGACTGCCGAGGTCCTGGCCCGGGAGCTGGATATCAGCCGCCAGGCCCAGGACGAGTTCGCCCTCCTCAGCCATCAGCGTGCTGCTGCCGCCCACGAGGAGGGGCGCTTCGCGGACGAGATCATGGCTGTATTTGCCCCACCCCGTTACGATGAAGCCGTCGTATTCGACAACGGCATCAGAACCGAGCAGTCCATGGAGGCACTGGCAAAGTTAAGGCCGGTCTTCGAGAAGAAATTTGGGACCGTGACCGCCGGCAACTCCTCCCAGATCACTGATGGAGGGGCCGCTGTTCTCGTTATGAGCGAGAAAACTGCTGAAAAACTGAACTTAGAGCCCCTCGGGTTTATTGTGGACCACGCCTTTGCGGGACTTGAGCCAAAACGTATGGGCCTCGGCCCTTCCTACTCTACTTCCATCGTCCTTGCAAGATCGGGTATCGATTACTCAAAGATCGGGCTCATCGAGATGAATGAGGCCTTCGCCGCCCAGATCATAGCCAACGAGAAGGTCTTTGCCGACGACAAGCTCTCAGAACACTTCCTCGGCAGGAAGGCTATAGGAGCCATCGACAGGAACATCCTGAACGTCAACGGAGGCGCTATCGCCATGGGACATCCCGTGGGGTCTACAGGAACACGAATCATCCACACCCTCCTTCTGGAGATGCGGCGCCGGTCCGTTGATCTGGGCCTCGCCACCCTGTGTGTGGGCGGCGGGCAGGGTGTGTCCGTGCTCCTGGAAAGGGCATAATATAATGAAGAACGCATTCAAAATGAAAATAAAAGACGGCCTCGCGATCATCACCTTCGACCACCCGACCGAGAAGGTGAACATTCTCACTCCGAAGGTGATGGAGCAGTTCGCAAAGGTCATCGGTAAACTGGAGGACAAATCCGACGAGATAACCGGGGCAATTATCGTGTCCGGCAAGAAGCAGAACTTCATAGCGGGCGCCGATATCTCAGAAATAGAAGGGGTAACTGATGCCGACAAGGGCAAGGAACTCGCGAGAGGTGGGCAGGAGATACTCACCCGCATGGAAAAGCTCCCCTTCACTGTGGTCGCGGCCATCAACGGAGCGTGCCTTGGAGGCGGACTCGAACTGGCTCTTGCCTGTTCCCGGCGGGTAGCGACTGACTCAACTCGTACCTTCCTGGGCCTTCCTGAGACCCAGCTCGGTATTATTCCCGGATTCGGGGGAACGCAGCGCCTGCCGAGGCTGGTGGGTATTCCCGAGGCTCTGAAGATGATCACATCCGGTTCCAGTGTATATCCCAGAAAAGCTCTCCGGATAGGACTTGTGGACGAAGTCGTTCATCCCGAGCACCTCATGGAGGCCGCACGCAATCTGGCTGCCGGACCGCGGCCCCGTAAACGGAAAAAATCCCTGGTAAAAAGAATAAGGGAAACCGGTATGAAGATGCTGGAGTCCACAAGTTTTGGCAGGAAGAAGATCTTCGAAAAGGCCCGAAAGGAGGTCCGGAAGAGGACACAGGGTCATTACCCGGCGCCCCTTGCTGCCATCGACGCCGTTGAGGACGGTTATCTTCACGGGATCGACCACGGTTATGAGACTGAAGCGGGCCTCCTCGGGGAGATGGCGTCCACCGAAATATCCAAGAACCTGATCAGGGTGTTTTACCTGCGTGAGATGTTCGCGCGTGGTGACACTTCCCCGGCTGAGACTATCTCGAACCTCGGCATCATCGGCGCTGGCGCCATGGGCGGCGGAATCGCCGCTCTCGGAGCCCAAAGAGGGTTCAAGGTGCGTCTCATCGATATGTCAGCCGAGGCGTTGGGAAAAGCCCTGGAGCTGCTTGGAAAAAACGTGAGCAGGAAACGGAAAAAGGGCAGGTTCACAGGCGTCCAGGCAACGTGGATACCGACCAGGCTTACAGTTGACACACAGATGCGCGGACTTTCAAGGTCTGATGTGGTGATAGAAGCGGTAGCCGAGAGGATGGACGTAAAGAAAAAGGTCCTGAAAAGCGTTGCCGATGCCGTTCCCAAAGACGCCCTTATTCTCTCCAACACATCGTCACTTTCCATAACGGAGATGGCGGAGGTGGTTCCCACACCTTCGAGGGTAGCGGGCCTTCATTTCTTCAATCCCGTGGACAGGATGCCTTTAGTTGAGGTTGTCAAGGGAAAGAAGACTTCCGCAAAGACAGTGGAAAAGGCAAAGGCCCTTACCCTTCGCCTGGGCAAGATCCCGGTTGTCGTAAAGGACAAACCAGGATTTCTGGTCAACCGTCTCCTGCTGCCGTACCTCAATGAGGCTGCCCGGCTTCTGGAAGAGGGCGCCGGGATAGAGGATGTGGACAAGGCTCTGCTTGATTTCGGGATGCCCATGGGCGCCTTCATTCTTCTGGACCAGGTGGGCCTGGATATCGCCGCCCACGCAGGAATGAACCTTTTTGAGGGTTTTGGTGAAAGAATGACTCCTTCTCCCATCCTCAAAATGATGATGGATGCCGACAGACTCGGGAAAAAGTCCGGGAGCGGATTTTACAAATACAACGATAAAGGTGATCACAAACCAGATCCCAAGCTGGACAAGCTCCTTTCCCCCCTTGTCAAGGAATCACACGATTTCCCCGACGAGGAAATTGTTGACAGGCTCATCCTGCCCATGATCAACGAAGCCAGCCTGTGCCTGGCCGAAGGAGTGGTGGCAAAGCCTGAAGAGGTTGATGCAGCCATGATCTTCGGGGCCGGGTTCCCTCCTTTCACCGGCGGGCTGCTCCGTTATGCTGACAGGATCGGAACCGGTCATATTGTAAACACCCTGGATAAACTGGCCGACACAGTGGATGAACGATTC
>JBGMRC010000149.1:0-3886 GCA_048061075.1 bacterium
CGATGCCTGTAATGCATGCGGCCTGTGTTTCGAATCGTGCTCCTTTGAAGCGATTAAGATGAACGGGGCCGCTGCAGTTGACAAAGACAGGTGCTTCGGCTGCGGTGTGTGTGGATCCAGGTGTTCTGCCGATGCTATCGTCCTGTCCCTCGACCCCTCAAAAGGGCAGCCGATGGATCTTGATGTGATATAAATGAGTTCCAGGTTCCAGGTTCCAAGGTTAATAATCCAAGATCCAAGGTCCCCTTCGGCTAAGGTCAGGGCCCTCGCAATGACTGCCCATAACGCACTACGCCCTTCGCCCTGATTCACACTTCTCCCTCTTTCCTTCTCCCTCCTCCCTGTTCATCCACAGGATGATGCCCCTTGTCCCTTTACTGACCTTCGGCTAAAATTCAACTATGTCACCAGCCAGGCTCCCCCTATTCCACTTTGCCCAAAGTTACACGGACTCTGACCAGTACTATCTCACCGGGTTCCTCTGTTCCGATCCCTTCGCGGTTCTGGAGTTGCCGGGGGGCAGAACGATCGCTGCAGTTTCGGCTATGGAGTACGGACGGGCGGAAAAGGAATCCAAATGCGACGAGCTCGATCTTCTTATAAGGGGGAAAAATAAAAACGACAGGCCTGAGTCCGCTGTCGTGGACTTTCTGAAAAAGCGCGGTGCGAATCATATCTGTGTCCTGCCCTCTTTCCCCGTGGGCCTCGCGAGGTACATGGAGAATGAAGGCGTTTACATGGAGGTGGACAGCAAATCCGTTAAAGAGCGGCGCAGGGCCAAGTCGGCAGAGGAGATAGGGTACATAGAAAATGTGCAGAGGAAAACTGAAGGAGCGATGGAAATGGCCCGCTCTTTTCTGGCCGGCTGTCCTGTAAGGAAAGGAGTCCTTCAGTATGAGGGAAGCGACCTGACTGCCGAAAAGCTCAGGTCTTTAATCGAGATTTTCCTCCTGGAAAGAGGGCTTGACTGTGTGGACTCCATTGTCGCTCCCGGGAGAACGGCCGCCAACCCCCACAACCGGGGACTCGGCCCGATCCATGCCGGTGTGCCGATTGTTATTGACCTCTTTCCAAGGGACCGCATCACTCGGTACCACTCTGACATGTCACGCACATTTGTCGTAGGGCCAGCCTCCTGTGCCGTGAGGGATATGCACAATACGGTGGTCCAGGCACAGGATGTTGCTCTGGAAAGGCTCGAGCCAGGTGTTTTGCTTCCGGACGTTCACAGGGCGGTGTGCGATGTCTTTCAGGCAAGGGGCTACAGGGTACCAGGGGCTCCGGGGAAGGTTCTGAAGCGGGGCTTTCTGCACAGCACGGGACATGGCCTTGGCCTGGACGTCCATGAAGCGCCATCGGTTTCACCTGAGGGCGACGAGCTCAGGCCCGGTGATGTAATAACCATTGAGCCCGGCCTGTACGACAGCAGGATCGGCGGTGTGAGGATCGAGGACGTGGTTGTTGTAACGGCTGAGGGCGAAGTGAGAAACCTGACCCGGTTCGACCGTGAGCTGGAGATAAAGTGAGCATACCGGTTTCCCTGATTCGCTGTATGAGCTACGATCCTGAAGACGTCCGATCTGCTGTGCGAGCATCCTTGAAGCCCATGGGCGGCATGGGAGCTTTTGTGAGGCATGGTCAGAAAGTTCTTTTGAAACCAAACCTGCTGATAGCCAAATCCGCTGAAGCCGCGGTTACAACCCATCCGGAAATTGTCCGGGCAGTAGCCATGGAGGTTCAGGAAGCGGGCGGAGAAGTATTTCTCGGAGACAGCCCGGCCTTCGGTTCCATCACCTCGATCCTGTCAAAAAATGGAATAGGTGAGGTTGTGGAGGATCTCGGGATAGGTGTAGTTCCATTCAGGAATCCGGTCACTATGGCTATCTCTGGCGGGGTAGCTTTCAAGTCTATTGAGATATCCGCAGAATCCCGGAAGTTCGACGTCTTTATCAACCTCCCAAAACTCAAAACCCACACGCTGATGCTCCTGACGCTGGCCGTCAAGAACCTCTTCGGTGCTGTCGTGGGGGTTTCCAAGGTAGGGTGGCATCTCAGGGCAAAGGATGATGGCAGGTTTGCCGACCTCCTCCTGGATATAAGCAGGGTTGTAAAACCGGACCTCAATATTCTGGACGGCGTTCTTGCCATGGAAGGAAATGGTCCTGGATCGGGGGACCCCAGGTGGACCCACCTTGTCGCGGCATCACCATCAGCCGTGGCCCTGGACCACGTGACTGCCACTATCCTGGGGGTGGGACCTGATATGTTCATGATCCTTGCCCGCGCACGGGAACAGGAAATTGAGGGATCTCTGCCGGAGCATATAACCACCTTTGGGCTGTCCCTGAAGGAAGCCGCGGTTAGGGATTTTAGGCTTCCGGCTACAGCCAAAAAAGTCGATTTTTCCATACCTCCATTTATCAAAGGAAAGATAAGGCAGTCCCTTTCTGCCTATCCGGTCCTCGATCCGGTAAAGTGCATAAATTGTGGGGCCTGTGCGGATATCTGTCCTGTGAATGCCATCGCCCTCTACGAGGGCGGTGGCGGCGATGTGGACAGGAGTGTTTGTATAAGCTGTTTCTGCTGTCAGGAGGTCTGCCTCGAAAGGGCGATCGATCCGGTAGAGGGAAGAATGCTGAAAATGATGAAGAAATTTGGAATTGCGTGATGATCCCTAATTTCTAATGCTCCAATTTCTAATATCCAAGGTTGAAGCCTTCGGCTTCAACCTCCAATATGCGACATCGTTCTGGCGCATTTAGATTGATGCCCGGTTTTTGAGATGTTATGACCATCGGGTTTGGATTTTAGGGCCTTTTCCACGGCGGCAACTATCTGGTCATCAGTGCAGCCATTGCGCATCATTGCGAGCAGATCGGTTTCGACATCCGAAAAGAGACAGGTTCTAACGTGGCCATCCGAGGTAAGCCGGATGCGGTTGCATTCTACACAGAATTCAGATGATATGGGAGTAATGAACCCCAACGTGCCACGATGGTCCGGGATCCTGTACCGCTGGGCCGGACCAGCTCCCCGGCCCTTTCCCAGCGACTCGAGGCCATCTATGGACGACCTGAGCCGGCTGATTATCTCATCGGCGGTAATGACGCGGTCAGCGGACCAGAAACCGTTGTGCCCCATGGGCATGAATTCTATGAATCGTACTTCAAATTCGTTTTCTTCGGTCAGGGCGACGAAATCCATAAGCTCATCGTCATTAAAGCCCCTCATGAGAACCACATTTATCTTTACAGGGTCGAGTCCCGCTTCCCGGGATGCGCGCAGTCCCTCGAGGACGTCATCAAGGCTGGCCCTTTCGGTGACCGCACTCTGATTGGTTATCCACTCGAAACGTTCCGGCCTCAGGGTGTCAAGGCTGATGTTGACCCTTGACAGTCCGGCGGATTTCAGGTTCCTGGCGAACTTGCCCAGAAGAATGCCGTTAGTAGTAACGCTAATGTCCTTGATCTCGGGGATTTCGGACAGTGAGGTAACGAGCCTTTCCAGGTGCTTCCTTACCAGGGGTTCTCCGCCGGTTATCCTGACGCTTGTAACGCCCCTCGGTGCGAAGATCGTGACGATCCTCTCTATCTCCTCGTAGGACAGGATTCGATCGTGCCCCAGGCTAATAAAGTCCGCGGACGGTATGCAGTACAGGCATCTGAGGTTGCATCGGTCTGTGACCGATACCCTTATATACCTGACAGCTCTTCCCTGGCTGTCTGATAGCTCATTCGGATTCATGATCAACTTTGATAGTGTCGCAAAAAGTCCGTGAGCGGCTTTTTGCTCCGCGGGAAGCGAAAAGCGTCGTTTCCGCTTCCCTCACGGGGTGTTGTTACTTGTCGCAATAAGTTCGTGAGCGACTTATTGCTCCCCGGGAAGC
>JBGMRC010000150.1:0-3834 GCA_048061075.1 bacterium
AAGCGTCTATAGGTATCCCCGGGGAAGGCCATACTACCCAGCTGGACAGTGATGAGCCCGTTTACGTAGACCTGCCCGGCGGCAGGACTTTCCGCGCCAGGGGGCGCCTGGACAGGATCGATCGCATGGATGTTTCAGACGGTGAGCAATTCGTTGTTACCGATTACAAATCCGGGAGCGACACAAAATACCGAAAGACCGATCCATTCTGGCAGGGGAGGGTTATCCAGCACGCCCTGTACCTGGCCCTTGCAGGCCACAGGCTGATTGAGGCAGTATCTCCCTCCGCCAGGGTCTCTTCATTCAGGTTCCTCTTCCCGTCGGAAAAGGCCCGTAGCGAATCCATGACTTTTGCCCCCGAGGACCTTTCACGCTCCGGCGAGCTTTTATCTTACATGTGCGAGATAGCTGCTTGTGGCACATTTCTTCCAACTACTTATAAAAACGACTGTGGATTCTGCGATTATCTCGGCAGCCTCTGTGAGTCTGACCCGGAAGCGCTGATCGCTGCTGCCGGATCAAAGCTCGAGAACCCTGAAAATACCAGGCTCGATCCCGTCAGGGCCATGAGGGGGAAATAGCGGTGACATTTGAGGGTAAAGGGCTAAGGGATCAGAGCCACCGGGAAACTATTGTCAGCGACCTTGACAGGAACATCATGGTCGAGGCGGCAGCCGGTACGGGAAAGACCACCAGCCTCCTTGATCGCATGGTAGCCCTCATCGAGACAGAACGGTGTACGGTACAGACCCTCGTAGCCGTGACCTTCACCCGCAAAGCAGCCGCCGAACTGCGTTCCCGATTCAGTCTGGCCCTGGAGGAAAGGGCAAAAGAGGCCGCAGGACAAGCTCTTGCCCGCCTGGATAACGCGATTTCCAGTATGGAACGCTGCTTTATTGGAACTATTCACTCTTTTTGCGCCCGCCTCCTGAGGGAGCGGCCGGTGGAGGCGGGCGTTGATCCCGGATTCGGCGAGCTTTCCGAAGAGGAGAGCGCATCCCTGAAGCGAATGGCCTGGGAGGAGTTCTGTTCGTTATTGTATGCTGAGGGAGATCCTGTCCTGGAGGAGCTGGACAGCCTCGGGCTCAGCATCGAACAGATCGAAAACGCCTACAATGAGCTGGCAGACAATACGGATATTAAGAACTGGCCCACGGAAAACGCCAGTCTGCCAGACCTTGCTACCGCCCGCGGAAAATTGCTGGAATATGCCGACCACATGAGATCCCTCAAGCTGCCGCCGCCGCCAGGAAACAGCAGAGACAACTTAATTCCTGTGTACAGGAGTATTCCGGGAAGGGTGGATGCCCTGGGGGCGGATATAGAAGATCCGGTCCGGCTCATGGATCTCCTTTCCCGTTTCAGGAATTATGAACGAGGCGGTATTGTCCAGAAGCACTGGCCCGGACAAACGCGCGTTCAGTACAGCGAGCTGGCCCTCGGGGAGCTCGAGCGATGGAACAGATTCACGGACGAGGTCGCACAGCCTGCCCTGATATCATGGATGGAATACAGGTACCGTACGGTAATATCCATCGCTTCTGGGGCATTGTCGCACTTCAGAACACTGAAGGAGGCAGCCGGCTCCCTGGATTTTCAGGACCTGCTTTTAAGGTCAGCTCAACTTCTGAGGGAAAACCCCGAGGTCAGGACCTTTTTCCAAAACCGGTTCACACACCTGCTCATCGACGAGTTCCAGGACACAGATCCAGTACAGGCTGAGGTGATGCTGCTCCTCACCGCATCCGATCCCCAGGAGAGGAACTGGAGGAAATGCAAACCCCGGCCCGGCTCCCTTTTTGTGGTGGGGGACCCGAAACAGTCAATCTACCGATTCAGAAGGGCCGATATAACCACATACAACGATGTGAAGGATATCATGGAAAGATCGGGCGGGATCTGTCTGGAGCTCTCTACCAATTTCCGCTCTGTGCGAAAGAATATCGATTGGGTAAACAGCTTTTTTGAAGGCTCTTTTCCTGCCTCAGCCAGCGACACCTCCCCCTCCTACGCTCCCCTTCATCCCGGCAGTAACTGTGACTGGGAAAAAGGCACTTCCGGGATCAGCGTGATCAGGCTGCCTGAGTCCTGCACCACCAACCGCGAATGCGTCCAGTACGAGGCTGAGTTCATAGCCCGATATATCCGCAGGGCAATTGATGACGGGCAGAGTGTGACAAGAGCCGACGGAAAATCATTTCCGGCAACTGCTGGAGATTTCCTCATTATCACCAGGAACACGATTCACCTGAGCGGCTATGCTTCGGCCCTTCAGGAACTTCACATTCCCCATGAGGTAACCGGGGGCAGTGTGCTTAATGAAGTTTTCGAGCTTCACCTGCTTTTCGCCTGCCTCTGTGCCGCTGCCAGGCCATACAGCCCTTCCGCTGTCGCGGGAGTCCTGCGGAGCGGCCTTTTCGGGATCAGTGACGATACTCTGTACACATTCAAAAGGGCAGGTGGTCAGTTCACAGCGCCCTTTTCTGTGCCGAACGGTCTGGAGAGGGAGGAGTCTCATCTGCTGGAGGACGCTTTTTCCCGTCTGAGCAAATATTCAAGCTGGCTGGACACTCTTCCCCCGGTGAGTGCGGCCCAGATGGTGATAGAGGATCTGGGCCTGCTGGTTTCGGCAGCCCTCCATCCCGGCGGCAACACCCTTGCAGGCAGTATCGGCAAGGCTCTTGAGTTGTTCAGGTCGGGCCGGGCCGAACTGTTCACAAAGGATGACCTAATCGACTATCTCGGCTGCATCGTCAACAAGGAGGAAAATTACGATGGCGTGACCGCCCTGCCCCCCGACCCGGATGTGGTCAGATTAATGAACCTCCACAAGGTAAAGGGCCTGGAAGCACCCATAGTCTTTTTAGCGGATACCACAGGCAGGCGTGAGTTTCCTGTCATCAGGCACATCGACAGGAAAGGGGGCAGGACCAGTGGCTATCTGGCTGTTTATGAACCACGTAAAGTGTGGAGCGCCGGGAAGATCATCGCCCAGGCGCCGGGTTGGGATTCGAAGTGGGAGCCGATGGAGAGGGCATTCCTGTGGGATGAGGAGACCCGACTTCTTTATGTAGCCGCTACAAGGGCCGGATCACAATTGATCATAGCCCAGCGGTCGGACGGTAAGGACAAAAGCTATTGGTCACCCTTCGATAAGCATCTTGTCGATGTACCAGTTCTGGAGGACCCTGGACCCGCGGTTTCTCCCGCAAGGGAGGTCATAACCTTAAGTGGCAGTGAGGTGAACAAGGCGTCTGAATCCATCGACAGGCACTGGAAAGCATCTTCCGGGCCCACCTCCATCAAGATCACTGCCACCGACATTGCGACCAGGCAGGACTCAGACTTCATCCCCCCTGCCGGGGAACACGGCACTGAATGGGGAACTGTTATGCACCTGCTGCTTGAATCGGCCATGGCCGATCCGGATGCGGATCTGAATTCTCTTGCTGTAAGCGCCCTGCGGGACAACGAGCTCGAACCCGAACTTGCTAAGCGTGCCATCAAATCCGTGGAGGCGGTAATGGCTTCACCTGTCTGGGGCCGAGCCGCCGCATCCGGGACCGGACTGGTGGAGGTGCCATTTTGTCTTTCGCGGGATACGGACGAGGACAACGGAAAAAAGATCCCCACCCTGCTTACCGGAGTGATCGATCTGGCCTTCAAAGAGCCCGACGGCTGGGTCATCGTGGACTACAAGACCGGAGGAAAGAAGGCCGAGGACGCGGAAAATCTAGCCGAACACTACCGCCCACAGATCGAGCTGTATTCCGAGAGCTGGGAATCTATTACCGGATTCAGCGTTAAAGAGAAGGGATTTTATTTCGTGGACCT
>JBGMRC010000151.1:0-3832 GCA_048061075.1 bacterium
TCGGGGCAGTGTACACAGGTGATGACATGGAAGGTTCCTGCTCTCCAAGCTCATATCTTATTTTCCCCCGTTCCGAGGACGCTAACGTGACCGTTACTCCTTTGCCATACGTTCCCGGAGGAGGTTTTGAGCTGACCATGGGCGGATCCCTGTCTATGATGTACCGCTCCTCGCGTAAATTCTCCATATTTCCCGTCTGATCGATGGCGAAAAACCTCAGCACTCCACTCCGTGCGAAGGTTATGGGTTCAATGTATAACGGAGAACGGCGGGAAGGGCGGCTCCCGTCCAGGGAGTAATATATCTTGCTCCCTTGCTCACCGGCCAGGGAAACGGTAACAGCGCTTTTGTACAGGCCGCCGGCAGGATCTACCAGGGTGACAGGTTTGGCTGTATCGATGGTGATACTGTATTTAGCAATCTTTGTTTCCTCAATGTTGCCGGCAGCATCAACCGCGTAGTACTTGAGAAGAGTGTCCTTCCTCAAAGTTATTGCTTTTTTGTATACCGCCGATCTGCCGTCGAGCTCATTATCATCCGTTGTGAACCTGATCACGGCTCCTTCTTCGGACTTTAATCGTACCGAAACCGGATGATTGTATTTTCCGGGACGTGGCCTTGCGGTGGTTACCGGAGGTTCCCTGTCAAGCCTTACCACATACTCGGCAACTCTCTCTTCCGTCCTGTTGCTCCAACGGTCAACGGCAAAATAGCGGATAACCGTATTTCTCCTTATGCGGACTGGTCCTATGTAGGGCAGTTCATCTTTATCTCCAAGGGTGAAGTAGATCGTGGCTCCCTTTTCGGAGAAAAGGGCAACGCTTATTTCTTCGCCATAGGTTCCGGGCCGAGGTTCCAGCGTGACTTCAGGTGGTGTCCTGTTGAAGGGATAGAGTCTCGAAAGACCCGCCACGATAGCGAGGATGATAGCCAGAAATAAAAATATTCTACCCTTCACAAAAACCCCCTTATGAACTCCTTATTTCATCAAGGACCCGGTCGTCTATTCGGTACTGGGCCAGGAATCCTTTCTCAAGCTCCTCGAGCCTCAAGACTTCTATCCCACTTGTTCTGATAAATTCATTCCTCAAGGTGGAGTCTCTAACCTTGATGATCCTGGGCAATATGGATTTCACATAATGACGCTCCATCTTCAGATCTTCAAGTGCCCTGTGGAAGAACTCCTCCGGGATTTGGGGCCTGACCATTTGTCTGGAAACCAGCATCTTCATCACGTCCGCTATAAAAGCCTTCTCTTCATCAGCACCTTTCATTGAGCGCTCGAACTTCTTCAGCCACCTCTCCATGGCTGTTTTAATCAACTTGTATTCCCGCTCCTCGGTGACGATACGATCCACAACACGTAGAAGATCCATTACGGAGATGTCGGCCGATTCGATCTTGGCAAGCCCCTCGAAAATATATTCCACCTTTCGCATGCCGTATCCGGGAAGATACGGGTTCATCAGTATGGGGGCCACGAAAAGCTCCCGGAAGAGCCCGATGCGAATCTCCTCGAATATCTCCCTGTTCTGAAGAAGGCTGCGCAGTTTGTTTTCCGTAAGGTTTTCTCCCTCGTGAAATGCCAGGGCATTCAGCGCATTGTAAACTGCATCGAACCGGTCAAAATAGGTTACAATATTGCCGAACTCCTCCAGTATCCCGGGATCCCCTGCCTTCGTGCTCTGCTCGTCGCACACCTTGCCCACGTCGATGAGTATCCTGTCAAAGGAGGGGTCCCTGTTTTCAAGGGCTGTAAGTTTGCTCTTAAGGAGGCGTATCAGATCGGATTTTTCAAGGTGAATTCCCATCTGCCGTGTTCTGAAGAATACAGTCTCAAGGATCCCGCGAGCTTCCACCAGGTAAGCCGGTTCTTCAACCTTGTGGAACTTCTTTTCACCAAGGAGTTTCTCATCCAGTAAATCCAGCATGTTAAATGGGATCCCCTTACGAAGAGCCAACGTCCTGAGACGGGACATGCGGGCACGGTCATCGAACAGTATGCTGTCTCTCTTCCATATTTCCACGAGAACTGATTTATACTCCTCCAATATCCTCCTGTTTTCCGGGTGCTGGTTCAATATATCTATTTTCATCCGTTCCTGTGAATAAGGATCTATACCCAGTTCCTTTCCGAGCAATTCAAGCTCTCTTACTCCCTCATCCAGTGTGCCCATCGGGCTGGAATAAAGTTTCTCCATCTGCTTGTAGTATTTAAGGTGCGAGTTATTTACAAGCCTCAGCAGAAAAAAAGCCTTTCCGGCAGCTGACCAAAGGCCGGAAAGTTCCTCTGCGATCCTGGAGTCATCAAGATCCAGATTCAGGCGGTACCGTTTGAGGGTTCTGCCAAGGACCTTCAGGATCGCCTCCTGCTGGCCCTTCAGTGGCCTGTCGTCTTTCAGGTGGATAAAGAAATAATAGTTAAAAACAGCATGACCGCGCAGAAAAACTTCCCTTAAGGTCTCTGTGCCCCGGGTTCTGCCAGTGATCCGTATTCCCTCGTCATCATCAAGAGCACCGAAGAGGACGAGTCTGTTGACCACTTCCGATTTTACAAGATCTTCGATGGGTTCATCCACACCGAACATATAGGAGCAGAAACTTCCACCGTTCCCTGCGTGGGTGATAGTTTCAGGTCCCAGAAGAAATTCGCTCCCACCGTAGAAAAACCGGTGCATACGAACACCTTCATGTTCTGTTACTTCATGAAAATATCGGTGACCCAGATCGTCTCCCCAAAGAGTTGCGAAGAACTCCATATTCTCACCCATCTCACCGTGTATTCGGTAGTCCTTGATCATCCTTACATTCTAATAATATTCAGATATTAAATCAAATTACGTATATGTTGTTTGTAATAGGCAAAAGGGAGGAGGGAGGAGGGGGTTGTTAGTAATTACTTTCAACTTTAAACTTTCAACCTTCAACCAGGTTAATCCAATTTCTAATCTCCAATTTCCAATATCCGTTTACTACGGCGACTCCTCTCTGATCCATTCTCCATCACTGAACCGGACAACACCGGCCCTGGTAGCTACCCATACATCCCCGTCGGGGTCCGGAGTAATCAGAACGATGGAGTTGCTTGGGAGACCATCCTTCCTGGTGTAACTCTTCCAATTCGTACCATCATAAATGGAAATTCCCCTGGGTGTGCCGGACCAGACGTTCCACATTGAATCAACAGCAACTGTCCTCACTTCATTGTGGATCAGCCCGTCTGTTTTTGTATAGTAATTCCATTTGCCATTGTCGTACATCGCAAGCCCCTTCGAAGTTCCAAACCACTTGTTTCCCAGCGCATCTACGGCAACAGACAACACTGTATTATCAATCAAACCGTCTTTTTCGGTCAGAATTTGAAGTATAATATCGTCCTTGATCTGGACGACGCCTTCCGTTGTTCCAGCCCAGATTGTGTTATCGATATCCACCCCCAGGGACAGCACAGTTCTGCCTGGCAGACCGCTTTCATGGTCAAACCGCATGAAGCCTCCATTATCAATGTATCTGTTAAGACCCAGATCAGTTGCTACCCAGAGAGCACCGTTCTCGTCCAGGACCAGATCGTTTATTTCAGAACCAAGCAGGCCTTCACGTTCCCCAACGAATTTTCGAGACCCGGAACCGACTCGATATCTGATCAGGCCCGTGTCTGTTCCCATCCAGAAGACCTTCCCGTCCGTAGCACTGGGAATCAGGTATACGCCACGAGCGTATTTCCTCCAGACACCGCTTACAAGGCTGTATGTATGCTCCTGGGTCGCCTCCCTGTTACCCTTCCGGTCAACGGCAAAAAATTTGAGGGTTCCGCTTCTGAGGAAAACGATAT
>JBGMRC010000152.1:0-3786 GCA_048061075.1 bacterium
CCCTGATCACATCTTCCGGAGCCAGGTCGCCCATGTCGATGGATGTCAGCTCCCCCGCACTCTTTTCAAGCAGTTTCAGGCGCTCAAGCTGCCGGTCGATCTTGCTGCTTAGCTGGATCTTTTCGATCGTGTTCCTCAGAGCGAGGAGCAGCTCAGTGGCCTTAACCGGTTTGTGGACGAAATCGGAAGCCCCACGTCGGGTAGCATGGAGCATGTTCTCCCTGCCCTTGTCCTCCATGAGCATGATCACCGGGATGTGGGGCCGGTATTTCCTGATAGCTATAAGAGTATCCAGGCCGGACAGGCCGGTAAGCTTGTCGGCAATACACACGGCTATGAAACCCTTAGATTCCCGAACTGTTCTTATACCTTCTCTGCCGCTGGGCGATGTGACAACATCGAACCCCTTTTTTGCAAGGATATCCCGCACCGCTTTTCTGTTTACCTGTTCGCTTTCAATAATCAGTATGCGGTTCATAGACTCATCCCCCCTCGGCCTCTCAAATACACTAGAGTATATACCTGCTCAGATCTTCGTCACCTGCCACTTCAGCGAGTCGTTCCTTCACATATTCCTCATTTATCCTGATCAGTCCGTCGCCAATGTCCGGAGCTGTGAAGGAGATCTCCTCAAGCAGCTTCTCCATGACGGTGTGGAGCCTCCTTGCCCCGATATTCTCCGTCCTTGTATTCACCTCCTCTGCGATCTGGGCGATGGCGTCAATGGCATCTGCAGAAAAGTCCATTTCCAGACCCTCGGTTTTGAGGAGCTCGGTGTACTGTAAAATAAGGGCGTTGTCCGGTTCGGTAAGGATTCGGACGAAATCTTCCCGTGTGAGCGCATCCAGTTCAACCCTGATAGGGAATCTCCCCTGAAGCTCCGGCAGCAGGTCCGATGGTTTGGTCCCGGAAAAAGCCCCGGCGGCGATGAAGAGAATATGGTCTGTTTTGACCATGCCGTGTTTGGTAGTAACTGTAGTTCCCTCTATGATCGGCAGAAGATCCCTCTGAACCCCTTCTCTTGACACGTCCGGGCCGTGGGATGTGCCGGGTCCTGTTATCTTATCGATCTCGTCCAGGAAAACTATACCGTTCTGCTCCACGCGAAGAAGCGCTTCGGTTACGACCTTCTCCATATCGATGAGTTTCTGGGCCTCCTCCTCGGCAAGGAGGACTGCAGCTTCAGGGATCTTCACCCTGCGCACTTTTTTCCTGCTGGGAAAAAGATTGCCCATCATGTCTTTCAGATTGACATCCATTCCTTCCATGCCGGGGCCGCTGAAAATTTCGATCATGGGTGTTGACTTCTCCTCGATGTGGATCTCAACCTCCCGTTCATCGAGCTTTCCGTCCCTCAGCAAGCGCCTGAGTTTGTCCCGTGTATCCTGCCTTGGTGTCTCTGTCTCCCGGGCTTCGTGTGGAACTTCCCCGCTGCCGGGGAGGAGCAGGTCCAGGATCCTTTCTTCAGCCATTACGTCGGCCCGTTCCCGTACGGATACCATCTGCTCCTCACGAACCATCTTGATCGCCAGTTCGGTAAGATCCCTTATCATTGCCTCCACATCCCTGCCCACGTATCCCACCTCAGTGAATTTAGTTGCCTCTACTTTGATAAAAGGTGAGTTGGCAAGGGCTGCCAATCGTCGGGCTATCTCGGTCTTTCCCACTCCGGTTGGGCCCATCATGATGATATTCTTCGGCGCTATCTCGTCCCTGAGATACTCCGGGACCTGCCTGCGCCTCCAGCGATTCCTGAGGGCTATGCCTACGCACCTCTTGGCCTTCTCCTGTCCGATAATGAACCTGTCGAGGCTGTCGACTATTTCCCTTGGAGTAAAATTCCTCTCTGTCATGAAAGTTCTTCCACATATATCTCCTCGTTGGAGAAGATACATATTTGCGCTGCAATGATTAAGGATTCTTCCACTATTTCTCTGGCACCGAGGCCGGTGTGGCGTAAAAGGGCCTCGGCCGCGGCCCGTGCGTACTGCCCCCCCGATCCGATCGCAAGGACACCACCTTCCGGTTCGAGGACATCTCCGGTACCCGAGATCAGAAAGAGGTTCTCACTGTCACAGACCGCCATAAGTGCTTCGAGGCGCCTGAGGACCCTGTCTGTCCTCCAGTCCTTCGCCAGTTCCACGGCAGCCCTTGAAAGGTTTCCGGAATACTGGTCCAGTTTCTTTTCAAAACGCTCGAAAAGGGTGAATGCGTCGGCAGTGGATCCAGCAAACCCCGCAAGGACCTTGCCCTGATAAAGATTACGAACCTTCTTCGCGGAGTGTTTGATAACGGTTTCACCCATGGTCACCTGGCCGTCACTTCCCATTGCGACGTTCCCGTCTTTTATAACTGCGAGCACAGTTGTGCCTTTCATCCCTGTCCTCCTTTCCTGGACGATCTGGGATGGGAACTGTCGTAAACAGCCAGCAGCCTGTCAAGGGTCACGTGAGTGTACCGCTGTGTGGTCTCCAGGCTCTGGTGACCAAGCATCTCCTGGATCGCCCTGAGATCGGCGCCACTGTCGAGCAAGTGAGTTGCAAAGGTGTGTCGCAGTACATGGGGACTGATATTCTTTCCCAGGCCGCAACTCCTGATGCGCTGCTGGAGTCTCATCTGTATGCTCCTTATACTCAAGCGTCTGTTACGATTGCTCAGAAATATTGGTTCACCGCGTTTTTCATGTGGCCATCTGGAGGTGTCTATCAGGTATGCTTTCAGTCTCTCAGACGCCCTGACTCCCAGAGGAACGATCCTTTCCCTGTTGCCCTTGCCCCTGATGCGGATGGTGCCGCCATCCGGATCCCAATCTTCTCTGTCAAGGCCTGCTAGCTCACTTACCCTTAATCCGGAAGAATATAGCAGCTCAAAAATGGCCAGGTCGCGCAAATCGATAGTCCTGTTGCCGGCCGGTGCGTCGAGTATGGCCTGCATCTCCTCAATGCTGAGAAATCTGGGTGCCCGGCGGCCGGATCGGGGAGTAGTCATGCCGTCACAGGGGTTTGTGTCGAGAATTCCCTCCCGGACAAGGAAACGGGAATAAGACCTTATAGCCGAGATCTTCCGGGCCATAGTAGATCTTGTAAGTCCCTTCCTGAAGAGGTGACCCAGATACGACCGAACGGAATCGGGATTCCCGTGATCCAGGCTCCTGGATTTGAGGAAATTACCGTATTCAGACAGGTCCCTGCCGTACGCAGCGACAGTATGCGTCGATGCTCCCCGTATACTCTCCATTCTTTGAAGAAAACGCTTCAGGTGTTCTCCAAATTCACAGGAGCCTGCCGGGTCTGTTCTACCTCTTGGTTCACTCACAGGTATCTTCCCCATGGTAAATATATAAATATATTTCTTTTACTTATCAAAGTCCATCCACAAGCCTGGGAAAAACCCGACTTGGTCCCAAAGCTGTTTGTCGGATCATGATACAATACACCTGTAAAAAAGCGAACAAAATTCAAGAGTTATAATCCAAAACCAGTGCTTTCGGTTCATCTCCCAATTAATTGGTGAGATTTCTATTCATATAACCGGGTTTTTGGTGTAATCACTCGGCTGCGCAACCCCATTTGAGCTCCGCTTCGTGATTCACCAAAACCCCGGCCTGATTTGCATTTGGTTATTCAGGGTTCCGGCAATGGTAATGGTCACATGAATGGGAGAATGGGAGAACCGGTGAAACGGAGAGTTTGGGTTTCTGGTTTCTAGTAAACCCAAACCCAGGTTTTTCTCTGCGGCCCCCTGCGGTCCGCCCAAATGGGCGGCCAGCGGCCCCCTGCGTTAAAG
>JBGMRC010000153.1:0-3785 GCA_048061075.1 bacterium
AGCGTCCATTGTGTATGCCCTCGATTTAATTGCGAGCTGGTTTCATGTTTCAAGTTTCATGTTTCAAGTCATTGAGAAATATCTTTAGTTACTCGGGATCATCTCCCAATTAGTTGATGAGACTTCAGCAGGTTGTATTAATCCAGGGTTCCGGCCATGGTACTGGTATAAACCCTGAAGCGAAGCGCGGAAGGCGTTGCGAAGGCGAAGGGGCTTTTACCGGAATCCATTCAATATATATTGACCACCAACCAATTTGGAGATGATCCGTTACTTGAAACTTTCAACTTTCAACCTATTTAATAACCAGGTTATCCCGATGGATAACCTCTTCTCCCAGGCTGGAGCCGAGTGTTTCTTCTATCTCACCGCTGTGTTTACCCATTATTTTTCTTATCTGTTCAGATGAGAAGTTTGTGATGCCGCGAGCTATTTCCTCTCCAGACCTGTTGATACAGCACACTAGAACACCGCCCTCGAACTCGCCTTCCACTTCCTGGATCCCCGCGGGAAGAAGACTCTTCTTTCCTTCCACGACAGCTTTCACGGCTCCATTGTCCAGTATCAGTGTACCTTCGGTGTGTCCTGAATAAGCTATCCAGTGCTTTTTTGACGCCAGTCTTTCTGCCGCCGGCATAAACAGGGTACCAACCGGTTTGCCGGCAAGGATCCTGCTGAGATTACCACCTGTCTTGCCGTCAGCTATGATCGTCGGAACACCTCTGTGAGCCGCCATTTTGGCTGCCGTTACCTTGGTGGACATGCCCCCGCTGCCCACCTCACCGGGTCCCCCGGCCATATCCATTATCTTGTCATTTATTGTATCCACCACTTCCACAAGTTTTCCTTCTCCAAACCTCGGATCCCTGTCGTAGAGCCCCCCAATGTCCGTCAATATTACGAGAACATCCGCTTGGGCGAGGTTCACGACCATCGATGAGAGAAGGTCATTATCGGAGAACTTGATCTCGTCTACCGCAACCGTATCGTTTTCGTTAATTACCGGAATGACCCCAAGCTTCATGAGTTCTTCCATCGTGTTTAGAGCGTTGACGAAGCGCTGTCTGTCAGCGAGGCCCTCCCTTGTCAGCAGCATCTGTCCTACCATGATCCCATACTTTGAAAAGGCTGATTCGTAAGCGTGCATCAGGCGGCTCTGGCCGATGGCCGCAAGGGCCTGTTTTGCCTTAATGGTAGCGGGAACCTTTTTTTTCCCGGTCTTCCTCATTCCCATCAATATCGCTCCTGAGCTGACGATGACAAACTGATATCCCTCATTGTGCATTGACGCAATTTCGCCGGCAAGAGATGCTATCAGATCCTGGTCCACACCACCCCCGGGATTCTCGAGCACGGCGCTGCCAAGTTTGACTACAATTTTCCTGCAGTCTGTCAGGAGTTTTTTTCTCACATCAGTCATCGATTTGGGCGCCCCTCAATGGGCGCGTTCATTACTTCTTATCCTTTATTGCCTTGATCATTTCGTAAAGCATGCCAACGAGCTCTTTTGTGCCCTCCCCGGCGGCGGCAGATATTATGACGGGCTTAAATCCAAGTTCATCCCTGAATCTCTTCAGGATCGAGGAACGCTCATTATCGCTGACGAGGTCCGACTTGTTGAGGGCCACAATGCTCTCTTTGTGAGCCAACTCCTGTGCATACGCCTCCAACTCGCCCCTTACCGTCCTGTAGGCCTCTACAGGATCTTCATCTGTTGGAGCAAGGCCCACCAGGTGAAGCAGGACGGAGGTTCTTTCCACGTGCCTCAGGAACTGGTGTCCAAGACCCGTGCCTCTATGGGCGCCCTCAACCAGTCCCGGCACATCAGCTACCACGTAGCTGCTGTATTCACCCATTCGCACCACTCCGAGGTTCGGAACAAGAGTGGTGAACGGATAATCCGCGATCTTGGGACGAGCCGCGGAGATCCTGGAGATGAGAGTCGATTTGCCTGAGTTGGGAAGCCCGACGATCCCGACGTCAGCGATCAGCTTCAACTCAAGTATGAGCTCCTTCGCTTCCCCCGCGCGTCCCTCCCCTGCGATCCTCGGCGCCTGCCGCGATGCAGTGGCGAACCGGGAATTCCCCCTCCCGCCGCCGCCGCCCGCTGCAACAGTGACTTCACCTTCGGTGAGGTCTGCCAGGATCTCGTTGTTCTGGGCATCGAATATAACAGTGCCTGATGGAACTCTAAGTATAACAGGGGCGGCATCACGTCCGCTCATGTTGGAGCCCTTACCGGGCCGGCCGGCCGATGCCCTGTATTCTCTTTTGTAACGGTAATCTATGAGAGTGGAAAGGGAAGAGTCTGCCTGAATGATAATATCGCCGCCGCGGCCCCCATTTCCTCCATCGGGACCACCGAGTGGAACGTGTTTCTCGCGCCTGAAACTGACGCAGCCATCACCACCCGCCCCGGATTCGATCCGGATCTTTACCCGATCGATAAACCTCATAGTATGAGGGCAGGCACTATGGTTTTAGACAATCGAATAGACGCTGACCTTCTTGCGGTGTTTGTCTTTGCGTTCGAACTTGACGATCCCGTTAACCTTGGCGTACAGGGTATAATCCTTGCCCATGCCTACGTTCAGGCCAGGGTGGAGCTTCGTTCCACACTGCCTGACGAGGATACTGCCGGCGTTGACTGATTCACCCGCGAACTTTTTGACACCACGCCTCTTGGCATTACTGTCTCTGCCGTTGGAAGAACTTCCTCCAGCCTTTTTATGAGCCATCTTCTATTTCCTCCTGGCCTGAGTCTTTTTTGCCCTGGGCCTTTTTCTTTCCTTTATTGATCTTTTCAATGAGGACGCCGGTATAATCCTGCCTGTGTCCCCTCTTTACCTGATAGCCCTTCCGCCTCTTTTTCTTGAAAACTATGATCTTCTTGCCCCGGTCCTGCTCAACGACTTTTCCGGTAACTTCAGCTCCATCGACGACAGGAGTACCTACAGATACCTTTTCACCGGCGCCTACCAGCAGGACTTTTTCAAAGGTTACCACAGAGCCGATCCCCTCAGGCAGTTTCTCGATCCTGATGACATCGCCTTCGTTCACACGGTACTGTTTACCGCCTGTTTCGATAACGGCATACATGAATTATAAACCTCCCTGATGATTATAAAAAGCGCTAATTCCCTGGTGTTTAGAATAGAGTCTGATATCAGATTGTGGGGTCATTGTCAATGTTTTGACAATGACCCGGTCCCTGGTCCCAGGACCCAGGACCCAAGTCAATTACAGACACAAAATCAACAAACGAGGCTGCTCACAGTGCGGCAGATGCAGCCACTGCCTTCGGCGCGGCAGTTTAAAGTTTCAAGTTAAAAGTGAAAATCTGAAAACTGGCAATGAGTGAGGACCATGGTCACCATGTAATTAACATGAAGAAATCAAACTTGTCTCACTGCTCCCCAATTCCCAAAATGAAGACATTTTGCATCCGATTTTTCGACAAGTAATGTTTTACCATCCAGAGGCCTAGGCCAGAGGTCGGAGAAGTGGCCAGATATGAGGCGCGACCTGAGGCGCAAGCCGGAAGCGTATATGAAATACGCTGAGGACTTACGCCGCGGGAGAACAAAGTAGATGGCCCCTTATCGGGACTCTGGGCAGGCTCTATGGCAATTAATGGGACAATACGTCGAGGATTTCCGAGGGCCGATAACGCAGCAGATGTTGTGCTGTGACAGCCGCATAAAGTCACTACAATCCCATTATCTGATACTGCTCCTGATGCATATTATACTCCGTCTTAACCACGATCTTCTTCTTGATCTGCT
>JBGMRC010000154.1:0-3777 GCA_048061075.1 bacterium
GGAGTTATCCGCGACGGCAAAGCTCAGCAATGCTCTCCTCACCACGGAGGCCTTCAAGAACAATGCGGATCTTTTCTTCGGAGGAATACTTGCGGCGGGTCTTCCTGCGAATCTCTCGAACGACAGATTCAGGTTTGCCTTCCCTGCCCATGAAACACTCCTTTCTGGGTCAATTCTAATCCGGAGTGTCTCTTAACTAACAACCGATTTCTGTCCAATACGATCTGAAGTCAAACAATGGATTTTTGTGAACATCGAGACCAGCCTAAATGATAATATCCATGATCTGCCTCCTTGGTTTTGGCACTGTGCCGGTTCACTAATACCAAGCAAAACCCACGTCGGAAGGGGCGAACGCGGATGGAACATCACCAACATTGCTGTCACCTGGAAAGTCTTTTTGGGGAGCTTAGTGCATGGAAACCTTAATCGGTAAACACTGGCATCACCTGCCGACGGACGAAGTAATCGGCCTCCTGGACAGTGATAAGGGCAAAGGGCTGGACCTCTTCGAGGTAGACAATCGACAGAAACATTTCGGTCCCAATGTGATCACCGGAAAAAAGGGAAAAGGGCCTCTTCTTCGTTTTCTGCTCCAGTTCCATCAGCCTTTGATCTACATTCTGCTGGCGGCTGGTATTGTTACGGCCTTGATTCGGGAATGGGTCGATGCCGGGGTTATTTTCGGGGTTGTGCTGGTAAATGCGTTCATAGGATTTATCCAGGAGGCGAAAGCAGTCAAAGCAATAGAAGCTTTGGCCAGGACAATGACAACCGAGGCAACGGTACTGCGGGCGGGCGGGAAACAATACATCTCCTCGGCAGAAGTGGTCCTGGGCGACATCGTCCTTCTGCAATCCGGTGACAAAGTGCCCGCGGATTTGCGTCTGTTTCAGACACGGGATCTTCAGTTGGATGAATCCGCTCTGACCGGAGAGTCAGTTCCTGTGGAAAAAAAACCAGATGTCCTCGATCACGACACGGGATTGGCCGACCGCCGGAATATGGCGTATGCATCGAGTCTGGTCACATACGGTCAGGGGGGTGGCATTGTCGTTGCCATTGGCACCAAAACAGAAGTGGGGCGCATCTCTGAACTTATCTCGTCAACAGAGGCCCTGGAGACCCCGCTGACCCGAAAGATCGCCCGCTTCAGCCATATCCTGCTCTATGCGATCCTGGCCCTTGCCTCGCTCACTTTTATCGTAGGCTTCGTACGAGGGCAATCCGCTTCCGAAATGTTCGTGGCGGCTGTAGCCTTGTCAGTAGGCGCTATCCCTGAGGGCCTGCCGGCTGCGCTGACTATTACTCTGGCCATAGGGGTTGCGCGGATGGCGCGCAGACAGGCCATAATCCGAAAGCTCACAGCAGTGGAGACCCTCGGCAGCACAACGGTCATCTGCTCCGACAAGACCGGGACGCTAACCAAGAATCAGATGACCGTGCAGGAGATATTGGCCGGCGGGGAGCGATTTGAAGTCACCGGTGCAGGGTACACGCCCTCAGGCAGGATTCTCAGGCAGGCGAGTCCGGTGGATGCAGCTGAGTTTCCAGCACTGATGGAATGTCTGAAGGCAGGTCTGCTGTGCAACGACAGCCTGTTGCTGGAAAAGGAGAACCGCTGGGCAGTACAGGGTGATCCCACCGAAGGAGCGTTGCTGGTTTCTGCGGTCAAGGCAGGGCTGGACATGGCCACAGTGCGAAGAGAATTGCCTCGTATTGATGCAATCCCTTTCGAATCGCAGCACCAGTACATGGCCTCTCTGCATGATGGAGGAACGGACAACTCAGGCATCATTTATGTCAAGGGCTCCGTGGAAGCTATCATGGAAAGATGTGTTTCATCCTTTGACGTGGCGGGACGGCCTGCTGTGCTAAGTTCCGAACGGATACACAGAGCAGTGGAGGAAATGGCAGCCAAGGGATTACGGGTGCTCGCTTTTGCAAGAGGAGAAATCAGACAAGGGACAACTGGGCTGAATCATCCTGATGTGGCTTCCGGCATGACCTTCCTCGGTCTCCAGGGAATGATAGATCCGCCCCGGCAGGAGGCGATCCTCGCAGTTCAGCAGTGCCACACCGCGGGCATTCGCGTCAAGATGATCACCGGTGACCATGCTCTGACAGCATCATCGATTGCTCAACAGGTCGGAATTCACAATCCATCCACTGTTATCAACGGGAAAGCCTTGATGGAAATCTCCGACAGGGAACTGATTGATGTTGCCGACCGGACTTCCGTTTTCGCCCGGGTGGCGCCAGAACAGAAGCTCCGCCTGGTTGAAGCCCTGCAGGCGATGGGGAATGTCGTGGCCATGACCGGGGACGGCGTGAACGATGCCCCGGCCCTGAAAAGGGCCGACATCGGCGTGGCCATGGGCGTCACTGGAACCGATGTGGCTAAAGAAGCCGCCGATATGGTGTTAACCGATGACAACTTCGCCTCCATAAAGGCCGCTGTAGAAGAAGGGCGGGGCATTTTCGACAATCTAACCAAGTTCATTGTCTGGACACTGCCTACCAATCTTGGTGAGGGGTTGGTGATTCTTGCGGCGATATTTGCCGGTGTCGAGCTACCCATACTTCCCGTACAGATCTTATGGATCAATATGACAACCGCCGTGCTGCTGGGACTCATGCTTGCCTTCGAACCAAAGGAGCCCGGCATTATGACGCGCATGCCTCGTGATCCGAAGACACCCATACTCACCGGGATGCTGATCTGGCGAATCTTCATAGTGGGTCTGCTGTTGCTCGCCGGGGCTTTCGGCCTTTTCGAGTGGGAGTTGATGACTGGCGCAAGCATGGCAGAGGCCCGAACGGTAGCAGTGAATGTATTTGTTGTGGTGCAGCTTTTTTATCTTTTCAATTGCCGCTCTTTGATGAAGTCCATTTCCCGGATAGGTTTTTTCTCGAACCCCTATATATTCGGCGGGGTTACGATCATGTTAGTCCTGCAAGTGATGTTCACATATCTACCGGCAATGAATCTTATGTTTCACAGCGCCCCCATCGATCTTAACGCCTGGGCCAAGATTGTCGCAGCAGGTGTAATCACATATATGATTATCGAGTTTGAGAAATGGCTGCGTCGCCGCATCGACAGTGAGAAAGGCGACTAAATGGGAATTTTCCTCGACATCTTCACTGAATTGGCGGTACTGCTACTGTTGGCGGCCGGCATGGGTGCGTTCTGTCTGCGCTTGCGGCAGCCGTTGATTGTTGCCTTTATTACGGTGGGCATTTTGGTTGGGCCCTCGGTGCTGGGCTGGGTGAGCGCGAATGACCAGATTATCTACTGGCCAAATTTGGCATCACCTTATTGTTGTTCGTCGTCGGTCTCAAGTTGGACCTGCACATTACCCACACCATGTGGCTTGTGGCGCTGGCGACTGGGCTCGGGTGGGCCCTCTTTACCAGCGTCATTGAATATCTGATTGCGTCAGCGATGGGTATGACATCGATTGCCGCCTGTGATCTTGACGACCTCGTGTGACATTATTTTAATCCACTAATCGCTCTTTTAGAATCTCATATGGTGCTTTACCACCGAGAGCTCCATGAGGGCGATGAACATTATAGAATTCCTCTCAATGAAGGAGCTTTTTCCACTCCCAAAAGGCTCTGACACCATGGTTCTGTTTTACGCCTTTGGAAAAAGAATCGATGTATTCCTGGCAGATGACCACCTGGTGATGCGCTACGGCAAGACAAGAAAAGAACTGAACAGGAACTTCCAGATCCTCGTCCTCGACGAGGGAGAAATGATCATGTCCG
>JBGMRC010000155.1:0-3736 GCA_048061075.1 bacterium
ATGACATGGATTTTACGAGGAGATCCGGTTTCATAGAGAAAATACCCGGAGGGACACGCTCGCTCTACCTTGTTCTCTTTGCCCTGGTCATCTCGGTTCCAATATTCCCTATGGGTGACTCATCATTGTACATCCAGAGAATACTCACTCTCACAGTACTCTATATGATACTTGCTCTGGGACTGAACATCGTCCCGGGCTTTACAGGGTTGCTTGATCTCGGTTACGTGGGATTTTACGGCATAGGAGCCTACACAGCAGGTCTTTTAACTATACATTACGATCTTTCCTTCTGGGTGATCCTTCCTCTTGCAGCTTTGAACGGCGCTTTATGGGGAATATTACTGGGCGCTCCTACCCTCAGGCTGACGGGTGATTATTTCGCTATAGTTACCTTCGGTTTTTCCGAGCTTGTTGTTCTGGTGATCAGGAACGAGCTATGGCTCACGCGTGGGCCCATGGGGCTTCCTGGAATAAATCCTCCTTCGATCTTTGGTCACGCTATAAGGAAGCAATGGGAGTATTACTACCTTGTACTGGCCATTCTGTTCCTGGTCCTGTTTATTGTCCGCAGAATAGAGGACTCACGGCTGGGGCGAGCCTGGTTTGCCATCAGGGAAGATGAGATAGCCGCGGAATGTGTGGGTATCAATATTATCAACTACAAGATCATTGCATTTGCCACGAGCGCGTCTATCGGGGCCCTCGGAGGCGCGTTTTTCGCAAAGTGGTTCCTCTTCATACATCCGGACATGTTCAAGTTCTGGGAATCGATCCTGGTTTTATCTTTAATCGTTTTCGGCGGGATGGGTAGCATAAAAGGTGCGATGCTTGGGGCGGCCGTGCTCATACCGATGACTGAGATCCTCAGAGCCGTACTCCTGAAAATACCCCAGTGGCTCAATTTCTTCGGGATGAGCTTGACGGAGGAGTTCGGGCAGAACCTGGTTCAGGCAAGATATCTGCTCTTCGGCCTTATCCTGGTATTGATGATGAGATTTCGTCCTGAGGGCCTGTTCCCGGTCGCCAGAGTCAAGGGTGAGATGTATTCGGATGAATCTGTCCGCGAGACCGGGGACGCGTCCCTCTACGAGAAGAGGACTAAATAGAAAGTGGACTTTTTACGACCCATAAAAGTATGAAAAAGAAAGAAATAATAGACAGTATCCCTGTCGGAAATGATCCTGCTGCCCGTGGAGACGGTATTCTTCTGGAGGGAGTGAACCTGGGGAAGGTCTTCGGCGGCCTTGCGGCCCTTGAGGGAGTAGATCTAGAGGTGGGTGAGGATGAGATCGTCGGCCTGATCGGCCCAAACGGCGCCGGCAAGACAACACTGTTTAACTGTCTGACCGGGATAACCATGCCCACAACGGGCACGATCAATTTCATGAATTCTGATCTGGTACCCAAGCCGATGATAAACCTCCTGGCGCAGCTTTCAAAGATGAGTTATTTCTTTATGGCTCTTTCCGCTCTGTGGATCTTTCTCATGCTTGGCATCTACGTCCCGGGTGTGGAATATCCCATGGAGTTTTCCATAGCCATGTTCGGCATAGGAGCCTTCAGGGTGTTTGTGGGCGCAATGCTCCGAAAAGCTGTTCCCTGGACACGCGGTGTGACCCTGCTTTTTGCCGTAATGGATACGGTCTTTGCCGCGTTCTGGATGATAAAGTTCAGTGAATTGTATTCTGACAGAATGTTCTTCGAACTGATAAACCTCGAATATATTCTGATCCCAATGGCCCTGGCAATGATATCGTATCCGGCCTACTTTTTCGTGGTACTCAACAGACAAGATGTCAAGACTCTCTTTGGGATCTTTGTGAGGCCGGATGCTATTACTAAATTGGGGATGGCAAGGACGTTCCAGAATATCAGGCTTTTTCCTAATCTTACTGTACTGGACAATGTCAAGCTCGGACGGCACTGCCGGACGACGAGCAACTACTTCTCCATTGTCTTACGGCTTAAGTCACAACGGCTGGAGGAGGATGAAACAACGCAGAAGGCCATGGAAGCGCTTCAATTCGTCGGTCTCGACTGGAAGGCTGATTTTATTGCCTCCAGCCTCCCATATGGTGAGCAAAGAAGGCTCGAGATCGCGAGGGCACTTGCAACCGAACCGGTCCTTCTTCTTCTTGATGAACCGGCGGCGGGAATGAACCCCCAGGAGACCGAATCTCTTATTAAGCTTGTGGGGAAGATAAGGGAAAGCGGGATATCAGTACTTCTTATCGAACACGACATGAAGGTGATCATGAAGATCTCAGAGCGGATCCTGGTTCTGGACCACGGTCGTAAGATAGCAGAGGGAAATCCGGAGGCGATCAGGAACGATCCAAGGGTTGTGGAAGCGTATTTAGGATCGGCGTACGCGGCGCAGTAGCGCCAGACCCAGGACCCAGGTCCCAGGACCCAGGAAAAAAATAATTTATGTACACGTGGGTCTTGGGTCATGGGTCTTGGGACTCCTTAAGTTAACGTGGAACATTTTTAAATGTTAGAAGTCAACGACATCCACACATACTACGGTACGATCCAAGCCCTGAAGGGTGTGTCTTTCAACGTAGATGAAGGGCAGATAGTAACCCTTATCGGGGCCAACGGGGCCGGTAAATCCACAACATTGATGTCAATATCCGGTGTCCATCCGCCGAAAAGGGGGCAGATACTTTTCGATATGGAGGATATTACCGGAATCTCGGCCGACAGGATCGTTCAGCGAGGGATATCCCAGGTTCCTGAGGGAAGAAGGATCTTCCCCCACCTGACGATAAGGGAGAACCTGCTGATGGGTTCTTACCTCCGGAAGAATAAGTCGGAGATCGCCCACGATCTGGACAGGGTTTTTGAACTCTTCCCCGTCCTGGCTGAAAGGAGAGGGCAGGATGGCGGAACCCTGTCCGGCGGTGAACAGCAGATGCTGGCCATCGGCAGGGCACTGATGGCAAAACCGAGACTACTCCTCCTGGATGAACCGTCGTTGGGACTCGCTCCACTTATAGTTGAGAAGATCTTCGAGGTGATCGATGGGATAAATCGACAAGGGACAACGATCCTGCTTGTTGAACAGAACGCCTTCATGGCTCTCAATATAGCCCACAAAGGCTACGTTATTGAAACAGGAAGGGTAGTTTTGGAAGACAGGGCGGATGCTCTCCTTGATAATCCGAGAGTGAAAGAGGCGTATCTGGGTGAATAGCTCGTTCAAAGTTTAAAGTTGAAAGTTGAAGGTTGATAGAAATTAGAGCATTAGACATTAGAACATTAAATATTGGAAATTGGAGAATGGAAATTGGAAATTGGGTTTAGAACATTAGAGCATTGGAAATTGGAGATTGGAAATTGGAATTTAAACTCGTTTCGGAATTTTCTCCGAGGGGCGACCAGCCTCAGGCAATAGAATCCCTCGCAGACGGGCTCAGGGATAATAAGGCGCATCAGGTCCTTCTCGGTGTCACAGGCTCCGGCAAGACCTTTACCCTTGCAAACACGATAGCCAGAGCGGGCAGACCGATTCTGGTAATGGCCCACAACAAAACCCTGGCCGCGCAACTCTACCAGGAGTTCACCGGTTTTTTTCCGGATAACGCAGTCGAGTATTTCGTATCCTATTACGACTACTACCAGCCGGAAGCCTACCTTCCCCAAACTGATACCTTCATAGAGAAAGACAGCTCTATCAATGAGGCTATCGACCGGCTTAGACACTCGGCCACCCGCTCTTTATTGACCA
>JBGMRC010000156.1:0-3705 GCA_048061075.1 bacterium
GCCCTTGACAGGGTTGAGGGCCTCGCAAGGATCGACAGGATACTCGATGCAGCAAGCAGCGGCGATACGCAGAACCGCATCAGGGCCATTCATTTTCTGGGTTATCTTAACACTACCGAATCAGTTGACAAGGCTATCTCACTTCTGCAGGATACGGATCCTGATATCAGGGTCGCAACGATAAAGTCCCTCCAGGTCAACCTGCCTGAGAGGGTCTTTATCCCCCTTGCCACATGTCTCGATGACCCTGACACGTCTGTGGTCCAGATAGCCCTTGAAACTATCTCGTATTACAAGGATACCAAGGCGACTGACTTGATTCTACCTTTCATAGCCAGCGACGATACAGACGTGGCGATCGTGGCTGCTGAAGCCCTCGGGCGAAACGGTGATCCAAAAGCCGAAGCCGCCCTTATCAACGTACTGACCCAGACCACTGATCCCTTTCTGAGAGCAAAGGCTGCTGACGCCCTGGGGAATCTGCATCCATTGCCTGTTGAGGAGTGAGTTTCGGGGTTAGTTCAGGACAGGGTCCAGCCCATAAACAGCCGGATCGACTACTGATACGACCAGCCTGTCCAGGCTGTCCGGTCCGGAGAGCGCAAGGTCCCAGGACTCCCTAAACCGGTTGCCGTCGTCATCGATGATCATTCTAAGGACAGGTTTTCCAGGCTGCTGCCCGGTCTCGACAACCATTCCGATCTCGTTGCTGTCAAGGCGCAACATGGTTCCAGGTGGATACTGACCGACCATGGCTATCATCGAATCAACGCATGACGGTTTGAATCTGGTCCCTCTGCCGTTCCGCAGATACTCCATCGCCTCTACAGGATCCATGGGTTTCTTGTATGAACGTACAGTAGTAATTGCATCGTAAGCGTCAACAACCGCAACCAGGGCGGCCAGGTTGCTCTGACCGGAACCTTCGGACTGGACTGGATACCCTGAACCGTCGTAATGCATATGGTGGCCGCCAACCGCGTTTATCACCTCTTCGGTTCCGCCCATCCCCCGGACAACGTCAGCGGAAAACACCGGGTGGGCCTTCATGGCCTCCCATTCCCTCAGTGTAAGCCCGCCGGGCTTGTTAAGTACCTCAGGAGGGATCCTTACCTTGCCCACATCGTGCATCATCCCGGCTACACCCGCCAACCTGACAGACTGCTCATCCAGCCCTTCAGCTTCGCCGAGAACAAGCGCCAGGATCCCTACGTTGACGCAGTGTTGATAAGTGTAGGCATCGTATCCCTTCAGGCTGGAAAGGAGTATCATCAAGGTCCTGTTGGCGGCTAACTGGCCCATGAAACCGTCAACTATTGCCTCTGTTTCCCTCCAGGGAGGAAGGTGCCCAGACCTGACTTCCCCGAAAAGATGTGTCATCGTTGTTACGGTATCGTGATAAAGTTTCAACCCCTTTACCGGAAGATCACCTTCATCGGCGTCACCTAAAGAGAAGCTCTTAAGGCCGATTCTTGCCAGCTGTTTTTCCTCAAGCAGTCTGATGAAGTCATCCCTGCCCTCGCCCTTGGAATTGAGTATCCCGGCAAGATCAAGCATCTCATTTTCGCTGGCTCCACTCAGAATAACCAGATCGTCTACGGCGAACTTTTCCAGCATCTGGAGAATATGGTTCGAGCTCACGGTTCCCTCGTAAAACAGGTAGTCGTTGATGTAGAGAACACCGTTAATAATGCCGATGACTACTTCATCCTTATGAGCGAAAATCTCCTCTAACGACTCGAATATCCTCTTTATGGGAGCGACGACTGAAGGGTGATTGGCAGGATACATGCCCACGTTCTTAACGGTATTATCAAGGAATTTTATTACATTCCGGTAGTTTTCTATCTGTTTGGCGTCCTGGGTCAACTTTTTATTCCCGGTTCGACCATTTTCTCAGGTAATCCTCCGCCAATCTGCGGGAGTCACCTTTATGGTTTTTGAGGACGGCGTTTAACGCCGTTGCGGCACTGGATCCGCCGATCTTGATCAACGCCTCAACAGCCGCCTTGTGGATTCTGTCAAAGCCGCTGCGGCTCAGTATACATCTTCTTTCGAGAAGTCCCTGAAGAAACCTTATTGAGTCCTCTCCGCCAACCCGTCCAATTCCCTTAATGGCGTTCTCTCTGGTGTGGACATCACCCTGACCGAAGGTGGGTTTTTTTGCCAGTTCTATTAGCTGGCCAAGAGCCCTTCTCCCCTTGAGAGTCCCCAGAGCGTAGATCATCCTGGACCTTATCTCCCTGTCGGAATCGTTCAGGAGGGACTGGATCCTGTTTTCCGAAACTTCAGCCGGGTGCCTCGTTAGAAACTGGAGGGCCGAAAGGCGGACCTGGGGTTTTTTGTGGTCCAGATATTCACAGATTTTTTTGGAATCCTCGTTTCCCCCAACATTGCTCAAAAGGTCAATGGCGTTCCTGAGGACATACCATCTCTCGTCATCGAGCCACTCGTACAGGTACGGGCGGATCGCCTCACCGAACTGACCGAGAATTGTCAGGATCGTTTTTCTGCCGAATGCCTCTTTCTCTTCGGTGAGGTGTTTTAAGAGTGCCGGTATAGAGACTTCGTTGACCGACTTCAGGACCTCGGTTATCGCATCCCGGTCGGTTGTGGACCGTTTAGCGAGTTCACCGGCAAGGGCCTCCATAAGATCCGGCCTTGTAAATTCTCTGACTGTTTCCCTGGTCATTGACAGGGCCTCTTCAGGTCTCTGGCTGATGAGATGTTTCCCCAGGTGCCGGAGCACTATTGTTGTATACCTGTCCAGGTTCATGGTATCGGTAGCCCGAAGGATTTCCCTGATATCGATGAGGATATTTCTGTAATCCGTAATATGAGTGGCCCCGTCCAGCTCATCGAACTTGTTTTTCAGCATCTCTTCCTGGGAAATTTCGGTCGTCCCCAAATCCTCGAAGACCGCCGGGGTCACTGGTTCTACATCCACCTGGCTATCTGGCTCCGTTGGCGGCTCCCGGGAATCGACCGAGTAGCTGCTGCCTCCAAATGTGGAGGATTCGACCCTCTTTTCCAGGATCACGGAGTAATCGACCTCCTCCACGAGCAGAGCTCCCGTTGCCCGAACGCGGATGTAATTTGCGGCGCCGCCTTCTTCCCGTACCTGTTCGGGGTCTTCTGCAAGAAGTGAAAGCAGGGCGTCCAGGTCCTTGCCGACGAAACCCCTGTGCAAACTCAAGCGGCGTATTTGCCTGGCGAAGCATTCTTCTGCCAGATATGAGTGGGCGCCATCACTGGTTTTGATCTCCTCACCCTCAGACTGAATCCCTTCTTTATCTATAGCCAGCTCAAGACTGTTGTTGCTCTCCAGGAATGTCTCTATCGTTTGAAGAAGTCGTCCCAGAAACCTGGCCCTGGCAGGATGACCAGCCGGGTACATTGACCTCGCTTTGAAAGACTTTACGAGCTCAGAGATGAGCCTCGCAGTGGATTCATGTTTCGGGATCTTCTTCTCCATACTCGGATCTGCCTGAAAGATACTCCCCTATATGAAATAGCAACTCAATTAACAGTGCAAAATATACCATTTCTTACATCCACCATCAACATGGCCTTTGGCCAGAGTCCTGCCACGCCCAGGCGTGGAGTTTCTGGTTTCCAGTTTCTAGTAATTCCAGGACTCATGATCCAGGTTACATAAACTCACCCTCTCCACTTCGACAGGCTCACGGCAGATTGGATAAACTA
>JBGMRC010000157.1:0-3667 GCA_048061075.1 bacterium
ATAAGCGAGAACCTGTATTCCTACGCCCCCCTCCTGACTGAGATGCTCTACGGGATTGCTATCGGGCTTCAGGGTATAGACCTTGCCGGGCTGATCTACTTTTCCTTCTTCTTCCTTACTCTTCTTGTAATATGGAGGGGTGGCGCGAATAAGTTCGGAAACGCCGGTGCTGCCTGGGCAGCGGCCTTTACTGCAACGACGCCGGTCTTTTTGATGGAAGTTCCGAGAGCGGGTTCTGACTGGTCAATGGTCTTCTATATCCTGCTGGCTGTTTTCCTCATCTCCGACGGAAAGCGCGACTTTCGAAAAATGGTGCTTGCCGGCATACTGGCGGGCATGGCCGCTGGAAGCAGGCACCAGGCTCTTGGTTATGCCATTGCTATTCCTTTCGTTGCGGGTGTAATAGATGACCTTCTGGACAGGAGGGGATTTCGGGCAGGGAATTGGGGCGTTTTTCTTGCCGTTTCCGTCCTGACGGCGTCACCCTGGTACATCAAGAACCTGGTAATGACGGGTGATCCGATCTATCCCCTTTTCGCCTCTATCCTCGGTACAACGGACGTGGGACAGGGCTTCGTGTCGGGAGTAGTAGGGCCGCGACCGGTATCTCTTCTCTGGGAGTGGGTAGCCTTCCCCTTCAGGGCTGTTTTTGACATACCCTATTACAATATGAGCGCCACGCTGGGTGTTATCCCCCTGGCCCTGATACCTCTGCTGCCCTCCCTGCGAAGGGCGGGGAAAGGAAGCAGGTATCTGGGTATCTGGGCGGTCATGTCCTTTTTTGCGTGGTACCTTACATTCCGAAGCTTCAGGTATATATTCCCGGTCATCTCCGTTCTGTATCTCTGGTACGGTTCTGCCCTGCACCTGACGGTTCAGCGCAACGAAAAGCTGAAAAAATGGCTGATCACGGCGGTATGCTCGGCGCTCCTAGTGAATGTGGGTATCTTTGTCGGACTGTCGGATTTCGTTGACGCGAGCGTTGGCGCGGCACTGGGGACGAAGTCGCCAGAGAAGTATATAATGGCATCGTACAACGTATACCCTGCCATCGACTATCTGAACAAACTCGATCCTCTGCCCGGGAAGGTCCTCTTTCTGGGTGAAATGAGGGGATTTTACTCCCGCTTTCCGAGAGAGGTGCCCTCCCACAACGTCACCAACAGGCTTATTGAAATGGCGAGGGAGGGAGTTCTCCCTGGCGATATACATGCGCGCCTGATTTCAGCGGGTTTCACCCACATACTTGTTAACCCGTCGGAGTGGGACCGGATGATCAACGCTGGAGAGAAAAAATGGAGGATCAACACTGAAGGGCGGCTTGTTATCAAGGATTATCTGGAAATGTATACTAATACAGTTTTTTCTGACCGAGGCGTAACCGTCCTGGAGTTGGTGAATGAGTAGAGATCCGGTGGTGATCATAGGCGCGGGCCTTGCGGGCCTTTCTGCCGCGGCAACTCTATTTGAGATGGGAGTGGAATTTATTCTCCTGGAAGCTGAGGGTAAAGTGGGGGGGCTTTGCAGAACCGAAAGGGCCGGAGATTTTCTCTTTGATCACACCGGACACCTGCTGCACCTCAAGGAGGGACCGGTGAGGGAATTTGTCCTGGACCGGATCGGCGATCTCCTTGTTATGCATAAGCGAAGGGCATCTGTATACGTAGAAGGAATTTATGTGCCCTATCCCATCCAGGCCAACTTCGGAAAGCTCAGTCCACCTACGGTAAAAAGATGTATTGAGACGTTCAGGATGGCCGGGGAAAAACCCATCGTGAACGATCCCGATTTCGTTCAGTGGTCCACAGCCCAGTTCGGAGAGGGCCTGTCGGAGCTTTTCATGATCCCCTACAACCGGAAGCTCTTTGTGCACCCGATAGAAGAGCTGGAGACTTCCTGGACATCCTGGTCTGTGCCCAGGCCGGGCGTTGATGATATGGAACGTGCCGCCTCGGGTGAGGATACCGGTTCGTTCGGTTATAACGTGGACTTTTACTATCCGTCGGGGGGGGGTATTGACGTTCTGCCCGAGAAGCTGGCCGGAGGTACAGGGGACAGTATCCGTCTCAACAGCAGGGTCACTGCTGTTGATCCGGTGGCAAAGACTGTAACCGTAGGTAAAAAGGAAGTGGTAGGGTACAGGAACCTGATCTCCACAATGCCGCTTTCCGTTCTTGCAGAAACGATCTCCGGAGCCGAGGTTTCTCTCAAAAGGGCCGCAGGGTACCTGAGGTGCAGTTCAGTCCTGGCTCTGTGCCTTGGGCTTGACGGTCCCGTGCCCATGAGTGAACACTGGATATACTTTCCCGAAGAAAGTTTTCCCTTCTACAGGGTCGGGTTTCCCACCAACTTCTCTGATAGCGTTGCACCTGAAGGGTGCGGGTCCATGTACATCGAGATCGCCCACATGCCGGGAGAGGATCATGATAAGGAGAAATTATCCGATAATGTCCTCTGCGCCCTCTGGGATGCGGGAGTGATATCCGCGGATGTTAACATTTTGGCCTCCCTCTTCATCCCCATCCCCTGTGCTTACGTTTTCTACGACAGGTATCGCAAAAAAAATATTAAAAGGATACTATCGGAGCTTGCCAGTCACTCGATTCTCTCAGTCGGCCGCTACGGTGCCTGGGAATATTCCTCCATGCAGGACGCTATAGCCTGGGGCCTGAAAGCCGGTCGCGAGGTGACCGCATGAACACGGTCCGGGTGGTCCACATCAT
The DNA here is from genome assembly GCA_048061075.1 of bacterium. Lineage (GTDB taxonomy): Bacteria > BMS3Abin14 > BMS3Abin14 > BMS3Abin14 > BMS3Abin14 > SZUA-178. Next base: position 2,724 of record JBGMRC010000157.1, read on the forward strand.
CACAAAAATGGAGCTGGGCGGTGCCCAGCAGGTGGCCCTGGATATCCTTTCTCAAATGGACCGTAACCGCTTCACACCAGTACTGATCACCGGGCCGGAAGGGTATCTGCTGGATGGGGCAATGTCCATGGGTTTTGAGGTTTACATCGCGGAGAGCATGGAGCGGGAGATACGGCCGATAAACGATTTTAAGGCGTACAAAGAGATTGCGGGGATCCTCTCCGGAATTCCCGAGACTGCCATCGTTCACACTCACAGCTCCAAGGCCGGCATTCTGGGCAGGTGGGCTGCTGTAAAGACGGATGTTCCCGTAATAATCCACACCATACACGGATTCGGCGTTACTCCCACACAACCCCTTTACATGAGGTATGCTCTCAGGATCGCGGAGAGACTCACCTCCAGGATCTCCACGCACCTGGTGGCCGTATCCGAGAGCAACCGCAGCGATGGAATTCGGTGGGGCGTTTTCAGATCGGATAAATGCTCCGTTATATACTGCGGGTTCGGTCTTGAGCCCATCTACGCTGCCCGGCCCATCCGGGAGGACCTGGAAAGATCACATGGGATCCCCTTGAGAGCTCCCCTGGTGCTCATGGCGGCGTGTCTGAAACCGCAGAAGGCCCCCCTGGATTATGTCCGGGTCGCCGAAACAGTCCACGGCAGTCGTCCCGACGCCCACTTCATGGTGGCGGGGGATGGTGAGCTTGCAGGCGATATGGCGCGTGAGGTGAAAAGGGCCGGACTCGAAGGTGCGTTTCACCTCCTTGGCTGGCGGGACGACGTATTCAGCCTCATGAAGAGCTCGGATGTAGTTATCCTGACTTCCCTCTGGGAAGGTCTGCCCCTTGTTATCCCCCAGGCACACGCTGCGGGGAAGCCCTTCATTGCCACATCCGTGGACGGTTCTGTTGAGGCCATAACCGATGGTGTGGACGGCTTTC
>JBGMRC010000158.1:0-3665 GCA_048061075.1 bacterium
ATTCTGAAAGATGGCAGCTTCATACAGTTATCCTCAGTATGTAAAGTCTACCTGGCTCCATGGTGTTTCCCTGTTGAAAATGGATGTGAAGAAAAAAAGATATCCGAAAACCGACGGCAGTTCGGCCGATCTCAGTGTAGCCATAACCCGCACCCTGTATTTTTTGTCCTTTCTTAGTTCCCTCAGAGGGTAAAGAGGCCACCGGTAAATACCCTTCATCCAGTCCAATGCTTCGGCTTCTTCTTTTGTGGTCTTTTCCAGTGGTTCCCCATAGCCCTCCCCCGTGAACTGGTAGATCTGCTTGACAGGATTATACTGAAGGGTGTGTGTAAGCTTTTCGCTGCGAATCTTTTTTTCCTTGAAGATAGTTCCTTTCCTTGTCAGCCTTATCTTGAAGCTGAAGGTCAGGGGGACGCCGCCCTTCAAGGCTTCCTTCATGAATTCATCAAGTTCCGCTGACAGGGTGGCGCTCAGAAGGACGTTACTCTCCCCTTCAATCAGGTGGATATTCTCTATAACCGGTGTTTTCTCAGCCGCAACAGGTGTTGCAGTCAAAACTATTAAAACCGCCAGTGAGGCGATAACGAGTGCTGACAGCTTTCTTTTAGGGGAATAAATGGCCATCGGGGCAGATTATAGCACCGCAGGGTATTACCTCAAGAAGAAAGTGTTGTATTTTTGCAACATAAGCTTGGGACAGGCAGCTGATCTCTAATCAGCTCAACGAAGAGCGTAACGGCACTCAGATCCATGCGATCAAACCCCAAGGGTTCCTTTCCCATGCGCTCGTAGAAGGCAAGTACCCTTATCCTGTCCTCTTCATTAAGTTCGTCCATCATCAATCTGCCGCCGAATACAGCCAGGGCCGCCGGTTTTTCCGGAAGTAGTGACGTGAGTTTCTCGAGATTATGAGAGCCTCCTTCACCTGCCTTTTGTATCCACAGATAATCTCCGCACACAACGAATGCGCCGACGATCCTCTTCACCAGATCAGACGCCCTTCGCTCCAGAAGGTCAACCATCTCCGGCAGAACAGAGGATCCGTAAATCGGGCTTCCCAATATTACAGGTTTAGATTCCGACCGCCCTTGAAAGTGCTCTGACCCCACTTCCTGAGCCCTCACGATACTGAAACCCAGTGCCCCTGCTATCTGACGGGCGTACTCTTGTGTAGATCCATACCTGGAAGCGTATATTAGAGTTCCATTAGGCATTATACTTATAATTCAGATGGTTATATAATATTATCAATGTATATCTTTAAGAAAATAATGCTCTTTAGCCTGTCGACTGACTTCATTCAGAGTTCTATCCCCACATCTGATAGTTCCTTTTCCATCAGGTCAGTCCAACCCCTGTTGGCTGCAGGATTGGCGGGGCTGGGATGGCTTACGCGCCCAGTTTGCACATCCAGGCTCGAAAGTGATTCTACACACCTGCCGTGGGCGAATGCTCCGATTCCGATCACGTGTGATGGCTTTATGTACCTTACTGTACGCTCAAGGGCACTGTCGCACACGTCAAAGAGCTCCTTTTTAATGTGAGCAGGGAGCTTGTCCGGAGTTATGTTTCGTCCGGCATTTTCGAAGAAGATCAGTGGACAATAGTTAGCAACGAAAAACCGCTCAAAAAATTTCTCTGCGCTTCCGTACCGTTCCCTGGCCCAACCCCACAGGCGCCTTCCACTAACCTCGCTGCGGGTACAATCAAACCCCGTCACCGGTCTTTTCGGATGTTCAACTTCCGGTTTCCCGACATATCCGGAAATACCCATCCAGTCCCTGACCGTGCTCACCTCTCCGAAGGGGACACCGGTCTGGGCCATTCCCCACGGTCCAGGGTTCATTCCAACCAGAACAATTTCCCTGGGAGACCTGCCGTATTTCTTCAAATAGCGCTGGGCCGGCTCTGACGCATAGACCAGCGGATTGTATACGTACTTCACCGGATGTCCGAAATCGATTCCGGCAAATTCATTGAGCATTGTCCTGTTAATGTTTAAAAGGTCCATTGATTCAAAAGGAAAAAGGGCGCTCGCTACCATTCAAGGAGGAACACCCCGTTAATTGCATGGCTACAATATCAATAACCTAATCCACTTTCGCAAATGCTTTCTTCCCTGCTCCACAGATCTCGCATTTGTCCGGCGTCTCCCCCTCAACTGTGTTGCCGCAGACATCGCAGACGTAATAGTCTACCTCCTCATTGTTTCCGATCTCTGCCAGAGCCTTTTCGTACAGTGCTGCATGTATCTTTTCTACTGCATTGGCATAGGCAAAGCTTTTCAGCGCCGCACTTTTCGCCTCGCTTTCCGCATCAAGGATCATCTGGGGATACATGTTTGTGAATTCATGTGTTTCGCCGTTGATTGCATCCCTGAGGTTATCCTCGGTACTTCCGACACCCCTTAAGGCCCCCAGATGACTGTGGGCATGGACTGTTTCCGCGTAAGCCGCTGCCCTGAAAAGCCTGGCGACCTGTGAAAACCCATCTTCTTCCGCCTTCTTCGCGTATGCCAGATATTTCCTGTTAGCCTGGGACTCACCGGCAAAGGCTTCCTTTAGATTATCTTCGGTTTTCGACATTGAATTTCCTCCGTTCGATTGGAAATAGAATAGACTTCCAGTTCATGTGTAATACATACAGGTAATAGATAAAGGATATCCCCAGGCGAGGAGAATATCAACTTTTGTAATTTTACTGATAATATGCGATTATGAAAATCTCAGGTTTGGATCCCCTTGTGATAAAATCGGAAACCGGAAAAGAGCTTTATATTGAAAACCGTAGTCGTTGTCGAACCTCTTGAATACTATCGCCGGTTTCTTGCACAGTTCCTCTCGCGACTCTCGTACAGACCGTTGCTCGCATCTTCCGTGGGAGATGGGATGGAATTTATCCGTCGTGAGATCCCCGACCTGATCATCCTGGGGGACGGCTTCGCCGATAATGGTGAACTTCAGCTCTGTCTTGTAGTCACAAATGATCCCCTTACCTCTGATATTCCCATAATAATGATCCATTCAGACAGCAGGGAGCAAACAAAAAAGGCCGCTTTCGCAAGCGGCTGTGGTGATTATCTTATTAAACCCATGACCGCAAGGGCTCTTTATGACAGTGTTGAGAGACTCATCGCCGGTAATGGGAGAGAACAAATCAGATCACCCTTAAACCTCCCCTTTCAAATGGAGAGTTCCACCTCGAGTTACAGTGTTACATCTTACAACTTCGGAGAGGGAGGTGCTTTTCTTGAGACGGACAGAGTCCATCCCCCTGGTACGGTCCTGGACCTCAAGTTTACACTGCCGGGGCTAAAGAATAAATTTCACCTTGAGGGGGAGGTTATTTACTCTTCTGTTGACAGAGCATCCGACACTCCGCCGGGGATGGGTATTAAGTTTACCGAACTCGACACCGGTACACAGGCACTTCTTTCCAACTACATGGAGCAGCATCTCTCAGGACCGGTTCCACAGCCACCAGATATTCCTGACTCAGCATAGCAGAGATATTTCTCAAAAAATCGGACCGTTTCCAAATTAGTTGGATGTATAAATATTTATCAGGCCGGGGTTTTGGTGAATCACGAAGCGAAGCTAAAAGGGGGTTGCGAAGGCGAGTGATTACACCCAAAAACCCGGTCAATGAATAGAAATCTCACCAGC
>JBGMRC010000159.1:0-3656 GCA_048061075.1 bacterium
CAGGGCGACTTCCTCCTCCTCCAGGGCCTGGAACATAGCTACTTTCTCATCCGTATTACAGTCAAGCAGTGATTCTACATGGCGTTTGGAAATTACCAGTGAATGTCCTTCGGACACCGGAAAAGCATCCCTGACAGTGAGAGTAAGTTCACTCTCAGAGACGATTCTATCTTTTTGCAATGTGCAAAATGGACAATCGACAGGCATGAAACAAACCTGCTGTATAAAAAGGTAAAAGAAGAAATATCTCAGCTCATAGTATTCGTATCCTCTTATTTAGAGTTAAACATACCAAGCTGATCGTTCTTTTGATTTTTGAAAATTTCATACCGCACAGGCCGGCTTTTCTTTGAGATCTTTTTGTCCTCTAGAGCTCTTTTGAGCCAGGCATCCAGTTGTCCGGGTGTAAGATTGAAGAAATCTTGAATCTCCTTGCGGGTTAGGGGGGTGACCTTCAGCCGGTCCATGAGTTTTATCAGGAAAAACTCGTACACGGACATTCCACTAAGGTGTGCCTCTTGTGGTGTTTCCTCACCACCATCCACCTGAGGTTCTTCCGGCACCATCTCATCTGAATCCCCGAAGAGGAAATCCGGATCAAGGTCCTGGACGTTTGCTGGTAACCATCTCCCACCCAAATTCACCAGATCACTGTTGCCGGAGTCAGCGTCATCTGTTTTCTTGACCCACAGTGGAACCCAATTGTTCTTGAGGTTCTCTGTTGCCCCACTCCACGTTCCCCCGGTTCTCCCCGAATAAACAACCACGGCTGCATCTGAAAGACAGTAGATGTATTTGTTCCTGCCCATCGCGTTCCCAACGTTGAAGCCAGCTTCCGGAGAAAACGGAGAAATGAGAACCAGATTTTTCCTCTGAATGTGGCTTCGGTAAATCCGCGAGGTGCTCTTCTTGAGCAGGCTGTCCGCCAGAATCCCGACAGCAGTTCCCTCAGCCTCCAGGGCCCCTAACATGGATGATTCATCGACGCCTCGGGCGCCGCCGGATACCAAAGCAAAACCCCCCGCCGCAGCCTGAGCGCCAATTGACCTGGAAAATTTGAGGTCTTCATCCGTAACTTTTCTTGAACCAACCGCAGCAATCGCCTTTGCGTTCAGTAAGTTCCTGTCACCGCTTCCGAAAAGAACGGGCGGAGAATAGTAACCGAGGTGTTTCTTCAGTTTCTGGGGATAATCTGGATCAGACTGGGTGATTATCCAGAGCCCTGCCCGGCTCCACTTTTCGACACTCAGTGCTAAAGTGGTACCCCGATTGAGAAGGCTTTCGATTCTCTCGAGAGAAATCCTGTTGTCCTGAAATCCTCGAAGGAGATTCTCCCTGTTGTCAGTTAAAAGTTCACCCGGAAAGAGAGACTGATCATCCAACCAGCGGGCAAACCTCCCCCACTCGGTCGGGGCGAGAGGCTTGTGATCACCTTTTCCCTTCTCCCCAAAGTGGGTGGTGAGCAAGAGAATTGCTTGAGCGTCCTGATTTAATTGTTCCATTTTACTTTCCGGCGGCTGTCGTGGCCAGAGCCATGGGAGAAACAGACCCGCTTCCGGCTTCCCTCAAAAGAGCAGCTATTACTGTCAATGTCCATCCTGAATCGACCATATCATCAATCAGGAGAACGGGCTCTGTTTTCACATCTTTATCCACGGTAAAAACACCATCAAGATTTCGGCACTGATAGAAACCGTTCCGCATTTGCTTCTGCGGTCTGTTTCGCACAGTCTTTTTCACAACATCCTCGAAAGGCATCCCAAGCTTCATTGCCACCCGTTTGGCAAGATCAGGGACCAGATCTGGGTGGTTAAAAGACGGGACGCAAGTCACCCAGGTGGGAGGGGGGTCCGGATCCCATCTCTCGATGAACATTTCACAGACGGCGTCGACCAGCTTATCATCGAAGTGATCGGTGTGCTTTCCATCCATCACGAGTCGACCCCATCCTGCGTCTCCCAATCTTGACAATATACGTCCAGTCTCTGCTTCAAGGCCATTACGATTCAAATATCCGCTGAATCCATATTTGGGTAAGGCATCCCTGGGTATTTGAATTCGCGGTTTCAAAGACATCTCACTGTGTCTCAAAAACTTCGCAGCTTCGATGCCAAAAGTCTCAGCGAAGGTTTCCGGTAGTTTGTTTTCGGGTAAACAGTTGCTGCACTTCCCGCAAGGAGTGTCATCATCGTCATCGAGGGCGCCACTGAGGAAGACCATCAGGCATTCTTGGTGACCAATATATTCCTGAACTTCCAACCACTCTCTTGCTTTCTGTTGAGTGAGGAAATTTATGCGCTCCTGGTCCATTTCAAAATCGACTGCTGTACGCAGCCACTTCCGGTCTTCCCTGATCACCGGTGCCGGGTTTTCCACACTCAACAATTTGAGGGCATGTTCGATCTGGCCTTTTTTCAGGTTAATTCTTCGCTGTAATTGCGGCACGGAAAGGCCGTCCGAATCCTCTAATGCGTGAAGTATCAGGTCCACATGCTCTTCATCAGGGAAAGAAGAGTTTCTGAAAAATTCGTGAATGTCCTGGTCTTCCCTGCCTGAGAGAAGAACTCCCCGCGCACTTTCAATTGCTCTTCCTGCGCGCCCCACCTGCTGATAGTAGGCTACTACCGATCCTGCTGCCTGATAGTGGACTACATAGCCCAGGTCCGGCTTGTCATACCCCATACCAAGAGCTGTAGTAGCTACCAGGGCCTTTATCTCATTGTTCAGGAGCTTGTCCTCTAGAGCAATCCTGTAACTAGCTGAATCGTCATAATCAGGGTCGGTCACATCGGAATAATAGGCAGCCGCGGCAATGTCGTTCATCCTCAGCCACTCAGCCACCTGCTCGGCATCTCTCTTGGTCAAGGTGTACACGATGCCTGTACCAGGAATCCCTGGCAGGTGTTCTGACAGCCAGGCCAAACGAGCAGCCTGATCAGGGAGTTTAATGTTCTGCAAATGCAAGCTCTCCCTTATCAAGTGTCCACGGAGCACTCCGATGTCGCCAAGCTGAGAAACTATGTCCTTGACAACTCTGTTGTTGGCTGTAGCTGTGGTGCCGAGTACTGGCATGTTGGGAGGCATCTGTTTTAAAACATTGGTAATCCGTCGATAGTCCGGTCTGAAGTCGTGTCCCCAGTTGGATATACAGTGCGCTTCATCAACTACCAGCAGTCCAAGGTTGTCTGAAATCGGAAGTAGAACATCCTCAACAAACTCGTCATTTGAAAGACGCTCAGGCGAAATAAGAAGAACATCCACCTCACTAGAAGCAATACACTCTTTTACTTTGTCCCACTCATCAGTATTGGAGGAATTAATGGTCGCAGCAGTGATGCCAAGGCGTTCCGCCGCCGCAATTTGGTTTCTCATCAAGGCAAGAAGAGGAGAAATAACTATGGTAGGACCTTTATTCCTATCCCGAAAGACTTTGGCACTTATAAAGTAAACAACGCTTTTTCCCCATCCGGTTTTCTGGACGACAAGGAGTTTTTTCTCCTTATTTACTATTGAATCTATGGCCTCCCATTGGCCCGGACGGAAAACAGCCGAACCGTCATCTAAAGCTAATCTTAGTAAGTCTTCAGCAGTTGATTTGTTCAACCAGCACCTCTAATCTTCATTGATTGGAAATATTGGAAAGATTAACTCCTCTG
>JBGMRC010000160.1:0-3644 GCA_048061075.1 bacterium
CCGATTCCTTTTTCCTGAGGAGCCTGCCTCCGAAGGAGTTTGCCAGCACTGCGCTCACACTGGCCGCCATGGCTATCATCGCCCATACGGGATGGAGGATTCCTGTGGCGGCAAGTGGTATACCGATGCCGTTGAAGGAAAAGGCGATAACCAGATTCTGTACCGTTTTTTTATAGGAATTGATCCCGATATCATAAGCATCGATGATTGCGCCCAGTTTTTCGCCAACGAGGATCACGTCGGCCGATTCAATGGCGATATCTGTCCCCGCGCCGATTGCAATACCCACGTCCGCCTGCATAAGGGCAGGCGCATCGTTGATGCCGTCTCCCACCATGGCAACGCGATATCCTTTCGCCTGAAGTTCTCTTATCCGCTGGGCCTTTTTATCGGGGAGGACCTGGGCCATCACCTCGGTAATTCCGGCCTGGGATGCCACTGCCTGGGCGGTCCTCTCGTTATCCCCGGTGATCATTAAAGGCTCCAGACCCATGGCCTGCAGCCTGTTCACTGTCTCTTTCGCGTCTTCTTTCAGGGTGTCGGCAAGAGCGATCAATCCAGCAAACTCATTATCGGCCGATACGCCTACAACTGTTTTGCCTGCCTCCTCCAGTTTCCTGAACGCGGCAGGGCCAGTGCCTGTTCTCACTCCGGCTTCCGCCAGGAAGTCCAGGCTTCCCACGCGTACGGTTCGGCCGTCAACAGTGGCGGACGCGCCCTTTCCTGGAACAGCCGCGAAACCGCTCTGTTTGTTGATGGGAAGTCCCAGCGTCCGGACGTGCTCCACGATAGCCCTGGCCAGGGGGTGTTCAGAGGCGTTTTCCACTGCCGCGGCCATCTTCAACATCCGGTCGATCTCCAGCCCGTTAAGGGAAACGACATCAACCACCTCGGGCCTGCCATGGGTGATCGTGCCGGTTTTGTCAAAGACCACTTTGCGGATATCCTTCAGCGCCTGGAACGCGGCGCCCGATCGCATCAGTATGCCCTTTTCAGCCGCCATGCCGCTTCCGCGGATCATCGCCAGCGGTGTCGCCATACCTAGTGCGCAGGGGTATCCCATCACAAGTACCGCCATAGATGCGAAGACAGCCCTGGAAACATCCATCTGCCCGGTTACCAGAAAAGCTCCCAGGGTCCAGATGAAGAACCCTGCTGCCGCGAAGATGAGCACACCCGGAGCGAAATACTGCAGCACTCTTTCCACGAGAAGGATTATCCCAGGCTTTAACGCCCGCGCTTCCTCGATGTGCCGGGCCACCTGCCTTAAAAAGGTCTCTTCACCTACATGGGTAACCTTGATCAGCATGCTGCCGTAATAGTTCATGGAACCACCGACAACCTGGTCGCCGACTCCCTTCTCCAGAGGAAGGGATTCTCCGGTCACAAGGCTTTCATCTACGCTGGACATCCCCTCGATGACCTCACCGTCCAGGGGTATCTGGTCGCCAGGGCGTATTTTTACCGTTTCGCCCTGCCTGACTTCTTCGATCGGCACTTCCTCTTCGAGCCCATTACGCACGACTCTGGCCACGGGGGGCTGAAGCGCGAGGAGCTTGCGGACGGACTGAGAGGAGCGGGTGCGCACGAGAAGGGAAACATAGCCCGACAGGATATGGTAGGCGGTGACGAACACAGCTATGGCGAAGAAGTCCTTTACGGGAAATCCCTCGACGAAGAATCCGGTAAAACCGCCAGCCAGGCCCGCAAAGGCCGCGAACTCCATCAACACATGCTGATTGAGGATACCGCGCCTGAGGGACTGGAAGGCCATCCTGATTATAAATCCTCCCGGGCCGAAGACCGTCACCAGTGCGAGAACCATCATGGCCCACTTGAACCCCGGATGCCTGTAACCGGTCCACATGGCGACCATCAGGACGATAGCAATTGCGGCTATTGATGCTGTCAACAGCAGCCTGTGCTTCTCTCTTTTTATCTCCGCCTCTTCCTCCTCGAACGTCCTTGTCTTGTCGGCATCCCTGATGGTGAATCCAAGCTGGCGGATCGTATCCCTGATTCTGATCTCGTTAACCTCTGACGGGTCATATTGAACGAGGACCTCCTCGTGGGCCAGACTCACCTTGACATCTGCCGTTCCCGGAATCCGTCTGCAGGCCTTAACGATGCTGTTCACGCAAAAAGAGCAGTGCAGACCGCCGATTTTCAGCTGGAGCTTTTCAATATGACTTTGTGCGTAGATTCTGTTTACATGATCCTTCATGAGATAAATATAAACCCCGTACCATGGTACGGGGTCAAGTGGTTTTTCAGGCGGACAGCAGGGTTAAAGCGGTGGTTATAGAACCTGGATGCTTATCCCAGCTCCCTGAGATAATCCAGAAGGTCGTCGAGATCCTGATCCGAAATTTTCCACCGGGGCATGGTTTTGTCCATTTTTTCCCCGGAGGGTTCGATACCCTCCCGGATGGCTCTTTTGATATCCGCGTCAGTGTAGGCCTGTTCTTCACCCTTCTCCTCGCCCTCTGCCTCGCCGTGATGTCTTCCTGATACGAGGGCAGAGTACCTTATGTCTCCGGGAATATGTGTCCCCATCATAACGGGCAGGCCGCCTTTACCTTCAGGGCCGTGGCAGTTGACGCAGCTCCCGCCGATCCCGCGGAGCCAGTGCGGTCCGCCCTTGAACGGTATTAACTGCCCATCGGCGTCGATCCCGAGATAGTAGATGCGCTCCCCGTTGGACGCGTAGGATCCCTTATCGAACACTCCTCCTCCGCCCCATCCCGAGAAAGAGGCCATGTGCCGGCCGCCTGTGCGGGACAGATACAAACCGGCGATCCCGACAACCAGCAGGCCCAGCCCCAACCACAGGATCGCGCGGGATTTCTTGCCGGTCATCCGCCACTCTCCAGGATCCTCTTCCTTTCCTCGAACTCCTGCGTATCGATCTCGCCTTGCGCGTAGCGTTCCTTGAGGATCTCCAGAGGATCACGCTCCCCGGATATGACTCCTCCAGGAGCGGCGGCCCCTCTGTGTCCGGCGGTGAAATAGCGTATGATAAGGATGGCCCCTATAATTAAAATTACCCAGAAAAAAATCATCACGATCATCCCTCCTAATCCCCACATTCCGTAACCCTGGTTTCCCCATCCCATCATAACTTCCTCCTCCTTTAAGTTGTTCCACTCAGGCAGGCGCTGCTTTAAGAGCGTGTTTTGTAAAACAAAGCTGAAAATAATTCCCAACCTGATAAATGCAAGTATAACAAAAAATCGGTCTTAAAAACTAAGGCAGGCCTCCTTGTTCGAGTATAACGCCAACAGAAAGGTTAGCAAGCTCCCGCTCAAGATCATGGGACCTGACCAACAGTCCGAGGGTATGGGAGTAATGGGGTGAGGGGGTTACTAGAAACCAGAAACCAGTAACAAGAAACTGCACCGAGGCGGGAATCACGGTTCGGTGCTGTGAGTATTATCAATTTTACCTTGTTTTTTAGTCATTATTGGGGTAAAAAATAACTTGCCGAAGTAAATATTTATGACTTTGCAAAAAGTCATCAATGCGCCCATTGAAGGGCGCCCAAATCAATGACTTGCATTGCAAGTTGTTGATTTGAGAGGAAAGTGAAAATGACACTTTTCACTTTCCGAGGAGTAAAAAGCCATGGATGGACTTTTTACGAC
>JBGMRC010000161.1:0-3632 GCA_048061075.1 bacterium
CCTGAACGGAGGCTCACTATGTCATTGAAGGATATGTTCGAGAGGCTTGAGAAGCTAAACGCCCTGGCTGAGCTTGGCGGTGGTGAGAAGCGTATAGCCAGGCAGCATGAAGCGGGCAAACTCACGGCAAGGGAACGGATCAACCTGCTCCTTGACGAGGAAAGCTTCATTGAGATGGATAAGTTCGTTACCCACAGGTGTACCGACTTCGATATGGACAAACAAAAGATACCCGGGGACGGTGTGGTGACTGGATACGGAACTATCAATGGCCGGAAGATCTATATCTTCGCACAGGATTTCACCATTTTCGGAGGTTCTCTTTCCGGGGCCTACGCCGAGAAAGTGATCAAGATCATGGATATGGCCATGAAACACGGCGTTCCACTGGTCGGGCTCAACGACTCCGGCGGGGCAAGAATACAGGAGGGGGTAGTCAGTCTCGGCGGTTATGCCGATATCTTCCTGAGAAATACCCTTGCATCAGGTGTTATTCCCCAGATCTCGGTGATCATGGGCCCCTGTGCGGGCGGTGCCGTATACAGCCCGGCGATCACGGACTTCATTATCATGGTAAAGAAAACGAGTTATATGTTCATTACCGGACCAGAAGTCATCAAGGCAGTTACCCATGAAAATGTCACGAAAGAGGATCTCGGCGGCGCAATAGCTCATTCTACAAAAAGCGGTGTATGCCACCTTGCGGGTGAGGATGAGAGGGAGTCTTTGGGCATGGTTCGAGAGCTCCTTTCCTTCATACCGCAGAACAACGCCCAAGACCCACCCTACGAGCCCACGGATGATGATCCGCTCAGAGAGGACGAATCCCTCAACGAAGTTGTCCCCGACAACCCCAACAAGCCTTACGACATGAAAGAGATAATCAACTCCGTTGCGGACGACCACTACTTCTTCGAGGTACAGGAGCACTACGCCCCGAATATTGTCATAGGTTTCATGCGCCTCGGAGGACACTCAGTCGGGGTTGTCGCCAATCAGCCCGCCCACCTGGCGGGAGTCCTGGACATCGATGCCTCCATAAAGGGCGCCAGGTTCGTGCGCTTCTGCGATGCCTTCAACATCCCGTTGATCGTTTTCGAGGATGTACCGGGTTTCCTGCCGGGTCTGGATCAGGAATACGGTGGCATCATCAAGCACGGTGCCAAGCTGCTTTACGCCTTCTGTGAAGCAACGGTTCCCAAGCTTACTGTTATCACAAGAAAATCCTATGGCGGTGCCTATTGTGTGATGAATTCCAAACACATTCGAGCGGACTTTAACTTCGCCTATCCCACATCGGAGATAGCTGTTATGGGACCGGATGGCGCGGTTAATATCATTTTCAGGAACGAACTCAAGGAATCGGACGATCCCGCGGCCAGAAAGGACGAGCTTGTGGCAGATTTCAGAGACAAGTTCGCCAATCCGTACAAGGCGGCTGAACTTGGCTACGTGGATGAGGTGATAATGCCGCAGCTGACAAGACCTCGCCTGATAAGGGCCCTTGAGATGTCCATGTCCAAGAGGGACAGTAATCCGCCGAAGAAGCATGGGAATATACCGCTGTAGTGTTTGGGTCAGTTGAAAGTTGAAGGTTGAAAGTTGTTGGTTTTGACTATCAACTTACAACCAATAATTTGCAATTGAAAAGACTCCGAAGGAGGACTGTTAGATGTTTAAGAAGGTTTTAATAGCCAACAGGGGTGAGATAGCCGTAAGGCTCATACAGGCCTGCAGGGAGCTGGAGATACCTGCTGTTGCTGTCTACTCGGAGGCTGACAGGAATTCCCTGCACGTCCGGTGTGCGGATGAAGCGTACTGCGTCGGTCCTCCACCCTCGGCCCAGAGCTATCTGGTAATAGACAAGATACTGGAAGTGGCCGAGAAAACGGGTGCCGATGCCATACATCCCGGCTACGGTTTCCTGGCGGAAAATCCGGAGTTCGCGAAGCTGTGCAAGGATCACAACATAACTTTTATCGGGCCTTCCGCGGAAGCCATCGAGATGATGGGGCACAAGACCGTAGCGAGAAAAACAATGCAGAATGTGGGTGTTCCTGTAGTTCCCGGTACCGAAACCTTAGAGGACGACGATGTTCTGGCCAGCCGCGCGAAAGAGATGTCATTTCCGGTTATGATCAAAGCAGCCGCCGGCGGCGGCGGCAAAGGCATGAGGATAGTCAGGGAGGAAAAGGAGATCAAGGAGGCGATAAGAGCGGCGCGGTCCGAGGCTAAATCCTCCTTCGGTGATGATGCGGTCTTTGTTGAAAAATACCTGGAGGAACCGCGGCATATCGAGTTCCAGGTCCTTGCGGACAGGCACGGAAATGTCATTCACCTCTTTGAGAGGGAGTGCTCGATCCAGAGGAGGCATCAGAAGGTCATCGAAGAGGCCCCCTCCATGGCCCTGGATGATGAAATGCGTGAAGAGATGGGCAAAGCAGCGGTTGATGCGGCTAAAGCTGCGCAATACTGGAGCGCCGGTACTGTGGAGTTCCTGGTTGACCGGGAAAAGAACTTCTACTTCCTGGAGATGAACACGCGGCTTCAGGTGGAACATCCCGTCACCGAGATGATCACGGGTATTGATATAGCCAAGGAGATGTTCAAGATCGCAGCGGGCGAGAAGCTTTCCATCTCACAGGAGGACGTAATGATGAACGGATGGGCCATGGAATGCCGTATTTACGCGGAGGACCCATTCAACAATTTCATGCCCTCGCCAGGGAAGATCCTGACGCTCCGAAAGCCGTCAGGGCCGGGGGTTCGGGACGACAGCGGTGTTTTCGCCGGATACGAAGTGCCTCTGCACTACGATCCCATGATATCCAAATTGTGCACCTGGGGAGGTACCAGGACCGAATCCATAAAGAGAATGAAGCGGGCACTCGGTGAATATGTGATCAAGGGGATCAAGACGACGATCCCCTTCCATCAGAGGGTGATGAACAATGAAAAGTTCCTTGCGGGGGACATCCATACAGGGTTTATCGAAGATGAATTTATCATGGAGACCGTCGACGAGACCCAGGACCTGAAGAACGTCGCCTTAGTCGCGGCCGCGCTTCACCTCCAGAGAAGGAGCCGCGAGGGAGTGGGTACTGACGGACCTGAAAAGGCCGGTACTGACGCCTGGAAGATGATGGGCAGGAGGTCGAGATGGGTTACATAGCAAGAATCGGCGGCGGGGAGGTCCCGGTATCCATTACAAAGGAAGGCGACTGTCACAGGATCATGGTCGGGGATAAGGAGTTCGTGGCAGATGTCTACTGGACCCGGAATGACCTCATATCCCTGATCATAGACGGTAGATCTTTTCAGGTGGATATTCACAGCGAGAAGGACAACTATGGTGTTTTGATCGAAGGCGAGCACTTCGAGTTTGAACTTTTTGACGAGCGCAAAGCGCTGCTGAAAAGCAGCGCCGGCCTGGGGACCGAAGGCGCCCAGGAGATCACTACCTCCATGCCGGGCAAAATAGTCAAGGTGCTGGTCAGCGAAGGTGATGAAGTATCTGAAGGCGACGGTCTCATTATAGTAGAGGCTATGAAGATGGAAAATGAGATGAAATCGCCTAAGGCCGGGGTGGTCAGGAAAGTCGGGGTTGGGGAGGGGGACGCGGTAGAGGCCGG
>JBGMRC010000162.1:0-3614 GCA_048061075.1 bacterium
GCTGACCTGATAATAAACGTGGGCCATGACGTCGTGGAAAAACCCCCCTTCTTCATGAGCGGCAAAACGGACGTCATCCACATCAATTTCAAGTCCGCGGCGGTGGACCCTGTCTATTTCCCCCAGGTTGAGGTTGTAGGGGATATCGCAAACAGCATTTACCGGATAACAGAGGGCCTCGGTGAACAGTGCTCCTGGCACCTGCACTACTTTCAGGAGATAAAGGAAGCCATCGAAACCCACATCGAACGGCGGGTGGGCGACAACTCTTTCCCCATCCTGCCCCAGCGGCTCGTGTCGGACATCCGCAAGGCCCTGTCAGGGGACGGTACCATAGCCCTGGACAACGGGATGTACAAGATATGGTTCGCCCGCAACTATAAGGCTCACATGCCCAACACCGTTCTGCTGGACAACGCCCTCGCCACAATGGGCGCCGGACTATCCTCGGCCATGGCAGTAAAGCTTGTTCATCCGGAAAGGGATGTCGTGGCTATCTGCGGGGATGGCGGCTTCATGATGAACTCCCAGGAGCTTGAGACGGCCGTCAGGCTCCGCCTGCACCTCGTGGTCCTTATTCTGAGAGACAGCGGATACGGCATGATCAAATGGAAACAAGCACAGCAGGGCCTTTCCGCCTTCGGCCTTGACTTCGGCAATCCTGATTTCGTTAAATATGCCGAAAGCTACGGAGCGTCAGGACATCGGGTTAAATCAGCCGATGAACTTTTGCCGATGCTCAAAAAATGCCTTAAAGAACCGGGGCAACATGTTATCGACATCCCAGTGGATTATTCGGAAAATACAAAGATACTCTCACAGGAGATAAAGGACCTGAGTGAGAAAATAAGCTGAGCACTTGCGGGAGGCGCTGCCATGCTGAAGAAGAAATATCCGTATTACATAGCCAATAAGGCGAAAAGCCCTAACCAGGACCTTCCTGTAACGGATAAATATACCGGGGAGGTGGCGACGACGGTTGCCCTGGCCGACAGCAAAGCAATCGACAAGGCGATCGGGGCGGCGGCAGCCGCGACCGAGGACATGAAGAACTTTCCACCCTATGAGCGGCAGAAAGTCCTGTATCACTGCGTGGACAGGTTCACCGAAAGGGCAGAGGAGCTGGCCCTGGCGTTGTGTATTGAGGCCGGCAAACCTATCAGGGACAGCCGGGGAGAGGTTACAAGGCTCGTGGACACCTTCCGGATAGCGGGCGAAGAGTCGGTGAGGATACACGGGGAGGTGATGAACCTGGAGATAACTCCCCGAGCCAGGGGATATACCGGCATGTACAAAAGGGTCCCAATCGGCCCGTGCTCATTTATCACGCCCTTTAACTTCCCATTGAACCTGGTGGCTCACAAGGTCGCGCCCGCCCTTGCCGTTGGTTGTCCTTTCGTCCTGAAGCCGGCAAGCCGAACGCCTGTCGGCGCCCTTATCATCGGGGAGATCCTGGCCGAAACCGATCTGCCTGATGGCGCCTTTTCGATCCTGCCCTGCAGCCGGGACGGGGCCGAGTTGTTTACGACCGACGAGCGCCTGAAGCTCCTGAGTTTCACCGGGTCCCCTGCCGTAGGCTGGGATCTCAAGGCAAAAGCCGGGAAAAAGAAGGTTACCCTGGAGCTTGGCGGCAATGCCGCTGTGGTTGTGGACGAGGACGCGGACTTGAAGGACGCGGTGGAACGTATCGTATACGGAGCTTTTTACCAGTCCGGTCAGAGCTGCATCGGTGTGCAGCGGATCCTTATCCACGAGAAGGTCTACGATAATTTCAAAAAACTTCTCGTTAAACAAACAAAAGCTCTGAAAATGGGCGACCCTCGGGACGAGGAGACATTCATCGGCCCTGTCATCTCCGAAAGCGAGGCTGCCAGGCTGGAATCGTGGATAGAGGAGGCCGTTAAAGCGGGCGGCAAGATCCTCTGTGGCGGCAAGAGGGAAGGGGCCATGATGGAGGCCACGCTTCTCGAGGATGTCCCCAAACGGGAGAAGGTTTGCGGCCTGGAGGCTTTCGGGCCGCTGGCCGTGCTCAGTTCCTTCAATAATTTCGATAAAGCGCTGGAAACCGTGAACGACAGTATCTTTGGGCTCCAGGCGGGGATTTTCACCAGGGACATCTACAAGGTCCAGAAGGCCTGGGACAGGCTGGAAGTGGGCGGTGTCATGATCGGGGAGGTCCCCTCATGGAGAGTCGATCACATGCCCTACGGTGGGATAAAGGACAGCGGTATCGGCAGGGAGGGAATTCCCTGGGCCATGGAGGACATGACCGAGATCCGTCTCCTCGTTATACGCGATCCCAATCCCTGATTCCAGGGGTCACAGCCGCAGCTTCGTCATAAGCAGGGCAGTTAACTCAATTCGCTCGAACAGGGATTCTTTCAGGATATATTCCTCCAGGGAGTGGTCCATATCACCAATGGGCCCCATACCGTCCAAAGCAGGCACTCCCGCGTCGATGAGGAAGTTTGCGTCTGAGGCTCCCCCTCTCATCTCCTGTTCCATCTCCTGATCCAGCTCACCCGCGGTTCTGCTCACCAGTGAATACAGCCTGTCCGCGCCGTTGATAGCACCGGCAGCAGGCCGTCTGTGGTGGCATTTGATGGTAGCGTAACACTCAGGATTCTCCGGATTATCCACGATCTCTTTTATTTTTCCCAAAACTTCGTTTTCGGTTTCCTTGTCCCAGAAACGGAACTCGAAGGAGGCCCTGGCAAGATCGGGAATAACATTAGAAGCCGTCCCTCCTGATATCTTACCCACGTTCAGGGAGACTTTCTTTTCGCGGTCATTGAGAGCCTCGAGGGCCATGATCATGCGGGAAAGCTCCAGAACCGCGCTGGCCTTCGGGCCTTTCCAGACGCCGGCGTGGTGCGCCTCTCCGGTAACCGTCAGAGCGAATCTCCTGATGCCCCGTCTCGCTGAAACCACTTCGCCCTTCAGGCCTGCGCATTCGAACACAAGGCCGTAGGAGGCCCACCTTGCCAGTTTCCTGATCAGCGGCCGGGAATTGGGAGACCCGATCTCCTCATCGCCGTTTATAAGGCATCTTACAGGGATGGAATCCAGCAGTTTCATGTCATCAAGGACCCGAAGGGCATAGACGATCACCGCTACCCCGCTTTTCATGTCTGAGATACCGGGGCCGTGAAGCCTGCCATCGGAGTCCGCGAACTTCTGGAACACCGAATCGGGGGGAAACACGGTGTCAATGTGACCGACAAGGGCCAGGTTCCTGCCGTCTCCTTGTGCACCTGTGGAGTAAACGTGATGATTGACGCCGTTCCGGTCGGTGGTGATGGCATGGTCAAGCCTGTGGGGCATCTTCTCGTAAACCATTTCCCCGACCCGGTTGATACCCTCGAAATTTCTGGAGTAACTGTTTGTTTCGATGAAGTCTTTAAGGAAAGAGGCGATCTCATCTCGCTGCTTACGAACCCTTTCCCTGATTTCCGGTATGAAGTCGGGCATACCTACCTCCTGTTTTCCGGCAGATGATTATTTTGGCTGTTCCTGTTTATTTTAGCACCATCACCGATTTCCTGCTCCGCACCCGTTAATTACGAAAATAAGTCTTTCAGCAAAACCCCCTTTCGATCTATGGTCATGTAATA
>JBGMRC010000163.1:0-3550 GCA_048061075.1 bacterium
GCGTGTTCGATCCACTTCAAATACCGGGAAAAGGGTGTCGCCATGAGTCCGTCGTACAGGTTCCGCCTGGCAGTAACCAGCCTGCAGTCCTGCTGTATCGCCAGGGAGAGGTTAAGTCCGACCTTGATCGGTCGCCCCATGGAGATTGCTATCTCCATAGCGGCCTCCATCAGAGGTTCTGTTGGATTAACGGTGAGAGGCACAGCTGATAAAGCCGAGTAGATCTTCAGGGCTTCTTCCCCTGTAATTTCACCAAGGCCGACCTTGCGCCTGAGGATATCGGCAAATTCCGAAAAGAATACATCCGTCACGAGAAGCTCATTAGGCCCCTCGAAGAGCCTGACCGCGTTCGCATACATCGGTTCGGGAACAAACCACTTCACGGCCACCGGCGCTTCCACTACAAATCGGTTCAAGGATGAGTCCTTTACTCTTCCGAAATCAGTTCAGCGCTGTCGCTGTAGTCCCTGCCCGACAACATGCGCCTCACGCTTGCCGCCAGGTTCACCGCCTCCATGGACTCTGCCCGCGCGGCTTTTTCTATAATACTTTTCACTTCAGACTGCATTGACCGGCCGTTCCTCCGGGCACGCTTTTTGAGATGTTCGATGACTTCGGGGGAAAGATCACGTACCAGTAGCTGTGGCATAAGAAAGCCTCCCTTACTAAATGCTATCATTATGATAGCACAATCATGGATAGCTATCAAACCCTTTGGAGTAGTGCGGAGGGCGTAGTGCGCAGGGCGCTTTGTACTATGACGGGAAGAATCGGAGAGCAGGAGAAACGGGGTGTTGTTTATATATAACGGAGTAACGATTTATCGAGAAGTACAGGTTACTAGAAACAAGAAACTAGAAACCAGAAACTACTCCTAACAACCTGGATCCTGAGACCGTTTTTATCATACTTCGAGGGGTTTTATGATCAGTACCACAGCCATAACCGCAAAGACCATCGCTTCGGCCGCGGGGCCCCAGAATCGACCTGTAACAGACATAACCATTCCCAAGGCAAAAGCCGCTACAAACGTCCCCCTCATGCTGCCCAGCCCTCCGACGATCACAACCGCAAAACTGATCAGGAGCACTTGAAATCCCATATAGGGATGCAATGTGGTAATGGGCGCGTAGAGAACGCCACCGAGGGCAGCCAGGCTGCTTCCGAGAATGAAGACAAGAGAGAAATACTTATCCAGGTTGATTCCCAGACTGGTGGTCGCCTCCCTGTCTTCCAGGCCAGCCACAATGATCTTTCCCACTATCGTTTTTCTGAAAAAGAGCTCCAGACAAAGGAAGATCAGGATCGAAAGCAGGATGATAAGCAGCCGGTAAACGGGTAGATCTACCCCAAAGACGGGGATGGATCTACCGACTGGATCTGAGAGCGGAATAGGAGTCGCGCCCCAGATCCACTTTGTAATATCAACTCCGATCAAAAGAACCGCGTAGGTCGCAATGATCGCAAGATCAATAGATTCCCCGTAAAGCCGCCTGATGACAAAACGCTCGATAACGTAGGCGAGGGGAATTACCGACAACACAGCTATTATTGCCGCCGGGATGAACCAGCCTTTTAATAATGACATAGCGGCTATGAGAATGTAGGCGCCGGCCATGTAAATCAGTGCGTGGGCGAAATTAACAATGCGCATTGTACCGAAAGTCAGGGAAAGCCCGATGGAGATGATGTAGAAGATCCCTCCGATGGTTAATCCGTATGCAATAGTACTTATCATTGGTCTTTCTCCACACCGGAACCGGAAACCCGGGCAACTATGAACCCCCAAAGGCCGGTCTGGAATCTGAACACTAACAGCAAGAGAGCTATACCGAGAAACATCTCCCAGCGTTGAACATAATTGGGCAGATAGTTACTTATGGCCATGTAACTGACCCCGCCAAGGAGCGCCCCGAAAACACTTCCCGCGCCTCCTATCAGAGAGGCGAATATCACTTCAACATTCCTGGTCGTGTCAATGAAGCTGGGTGTTACATATGTATAGTTCAAAATGGTCAGCGCGCCTGAGAATGCGGCGATGGTTGTGGACAGAATGAAGGCCAGCAGTTTGTAGCGATGAGTATTGTAACCAAGGAACTGAACCCTTGTTTCGTTTTCCTTTATCATTCTTAGCAGGATACCGAAGGGTGATCTGGTAAGCCTGCGCATCAGGAAAACCACAAGAATCAGGCTGAAAAGGGAAAACCCGAATACTGTATATCGATTATCGAAATTCAATATCCAGACCGTATCAAAAAAAGCGGCCATTCCATCTTCTCCTCCGGTCCATTTGGCAAACGCCGTGAGAGCAAGGAAGAAGCCCACCTGGTTAAAGGCAAGGTTTATGAGGGCAAAACAGGCCCCTGTAGTCCGTACGATAATAGGACCGAGGAGAAGACCCACAGCCACTCCTGAAGCAAGTGCAGCGAGAATCGCTAAAAAAGGATTGGCGGATACATGCTCAGCGAAAAGTGCGACCGCATAGGCCCCAACCCCTAAATAGAGCATGTGTCCGAAAGAAAGCCGGCCCATGTATCCGTACAGAAGATCATAGGCCAGAACGAAGATACTGAAAATAATGAAATCCGTAGTCCGCTGCACCGTAAGTATCGGTGCCAGCAGAAGAAAGGCTGCTGCCACAAGAGGCAGACTAAACTTTTCCAGAGTTCTTAAGACAGATTGATTCATAAATTCACAGTTTGATAATATTTTTCCCTACAGAAATTGCTCCAGCTGGTCTCTGTCCTGTATTTCCTTTTGCTCTGTGAAAACAGTCGGTATGCGTCCTTCTTTCATGGGGTACACCCTGTCAGCCAAACGACAGACGACAGCCAGGTTCTGTTCAACAATGATCATGGAGACGCTTCCCTTGATCTTTTCCAGGACCTTGAAGACTTCCTTGATTATGCCGGCCGCCAACCCTTCCGTCGGTTCATCGATAAGGAGCAGCCTGGGATTTCCGATCAGGGCCCTTCCGATCAGCAGAAGCTGTCTCTGCCCCCCGGACAGCCCCCCGGCCTTATTGTCCAGGAATTGAGTAATAGGGGGATAGATCTGCACGACTTTATCTATGGCACTATCCAGTTTTTCTCCCGTAGGATACGCGGCCAGCTGTATGTTCTCCCTGACCGTCAGCTGTGTAAAAACCCGCTTGTCCTGAAAGACGTATCGCACACCCTTTTGCGCCATCTGCTCTGGCAAGGCTTTCCCCGTGTCTTCACCATCAAAGGTAATTTTCCCTTCCATGGGGGTGAGGAATCCCGCGATAGTTTTCAACAGTGTAGTCTTCCCGGCTCCGTTGCGGCCTACAATGAAAACCATCTCGCCTCTGTCAATTTTCAAGGAGATATCTGGCAGGACTACAGCGTGTCCGTAGGCTACCTTGATATTATCGACGGTGAGCAGCCTCTTTTCAGAATGGTTTTTTCGCCCGTCAATCTCAGGTTTCATCCGTTGAGTCATCCTCTCCCCAGTAGACACGCCGTACCATGGGGTCACGGAGAATCTTTTCCGGCTCCCCTTCAATAATGAGCCGACCCTCATGCATTAC
>JBGMRC010000164.1:0-3504 GCA_048061075.1 bacterium
AGAAACTCCACGCTGAAGCGTGACACACCTGGGTCCTGCCTGCCCTGAGCATTGTCGAAGGGGGTCATGGGTCCTGGGACCCCACACAGGAGGCACGATGAAGGCGGTTGTAATGGCAGGTGGTTACGGTACCCGGCTCCGGCCGCTTACCGTAAAGACCCCGAAGCCGATGATACATATTGCCAACCGGCCGATGCTGGAACACGTTATCCTGCTCCTGAAGCGGCACGGTTTTTCCGACATAGTGATACTTACGTATTTATTCCCGGAGTCCATTGAGGCGTACTTCGGGGACGGATCCGGCTGGGATGTCAATATAACCTATCGCCAGGATCCACCTGGCGGCCTGGGAACGGCCGGTGCTGTAAGGAACGTAGGTGACATCATAGATGGAACGTTCATGGTGATAAGCGGTGACGTCATCACCGATTTTGATCTGACCCGCGCTGTGGAATTTCACAGCGGGAGGGAAAACCTCGCTACCATGATACTCAAGAGGGTTCACAATCCTCTGCCCTTCGGTGTGGTGATAATTGATGATGATCTCAACCTGTCACGTTTCCTCGAAAAGCCCACCTGGGGAGAGGTTTTTTCCGACACCATAAACACAGGTATTTACATCCTGGATCCCGAGGTGCTGGACCATATCCCGGAAGGTTCCCAGACTGATTTTTCAAGGGATGTCTTCCCCGTTCTGCTGGGGGAGGGCAAACCCCCGGCTGGTTTCATCGCAGAGGGCTACTGGAAAGATGTGGGAAATCCGGTGGAATATCTCCAGACACACAGGGAATTGGCTTCGGGGATCCTGAGCCTGGATATTCCGGGTAAACTGACGATGACCGACACTGCCTCTGTTTACGCCGGCGAGGGAAGCGTTATAGATGACGGAGCGCAGCTGTCGGGGTTGGTAGTGGTTGGCGACGGTGCTGTGATCGATGCTGACGCAAGGGTCGAGGATTCCTTCATCGGCAGGGGAAGCCATGTAAATAGCAGGATCCGCATGAAATCCACCGTTGTATGGGATAATGTGACACTGGAATCCGGTGCATTCATAGCCGGAAGCGTAATTGGATCGGGTACCATAGTCAAGACAAGGGCCAATGTTGAAGAAGGGTCCATAATCAGTGAAAACTGTGTTCTTGGCAGGGGCAGTATAGTCCGTGCCGGGGTTAGGATATGGCCTGACAAAGTAGTTGAGGAGGAGGCCATCCTTTCAACGGACTTCGTTTGGGGCTCTCGATGGAAAGGCACACTGTTTACGACAGGTGTTATCAGGGGCATGTCCAACAAGGAGATAACTCCGGAGTTCGCCGCGCGGCTCGGAGCCGCTTTTGGAGCTACCCTGCCGGCCAATTCTGTCGTTTCCATTTCCAGAGGGATGCACCGGGCATCGAGGATGATCGCTGAGGCTCTTTCGTCCGGGGTTCTTTCCGTGGGAGTGGATGTGCACGAATACGGTGTTGCGCCGATCCCCGTTACACGATACCAGATGGGTGTTCATGGGGAAATGGGCGGTATCCACGTTCGCCGATCTCCCACAGACCCGGAGGTACTTGAGATCCGTTTATACAGAGAGAAGGGTAGAGGACTCACCACCGCCGAGCTGAACGATGTTGACAGGCTCTTTTTCAGGATGGATTTCACCAGAGCCTCCCTGGAGGATTCGGGCACCATGAGCGCGCCTGATTACGGAACTGAGATGTACGAAAAAGGTTTCCTCAAGGCACTGGATATAAATGTACTCTCCAGGGCCCAGATGCGCATAGTCGTTGATTATTCCCATGGGAGCACCCTGAAGGTGCTTCCTTCCCTTCTTGGAAAGACCAGAGCGGAGGTGATCTCGTTGAATGCGCACCTTGACGAGGAGAAATCCACCCGGACCACGAAACAGTTTGACCGGGCCATAAGGCACATTTCAGATATCGTCAGAGGCCTCAAAGCCAACATGGGCGTGACGATAAGCGCCAGCGGAGAGAGCCTGTTTTTGGTGGATGAGAACGGCGAATGGATCGACGGCGAGAAGATGC
This sequence comes from bacterium, assembly GCA_048061075.1. GTDB lineage: Bacteria > BMS3Abin14 > BMS3Abin14 > BMS3Abin14 > BMS3Abin14 > SZUA-178. The sequence continues at coordinate 2,028 of JBGMRC010000164.1, forward strand.
TTCAGGTGATCACTTCCCTGGTTTACAAAACCCAGGGGGCTGTAACTGTTGCGGTGCCCATAAGTGTAAGCGGAAATATTGAGCGTATTGCCGGGAAATATGGCGGGAAGGTTTTGCGGACGGCTACCCTGCCTGCCGACCTTCTGGATGATGCTACTGTAAAGGAAGCCTACATGGCTGGAAACGGTCAGGGAGGGGTCGCGTTCCTTCCCTTTCATCCCTCCTTCGACGCCATGTACTGCCTGGGGAAGATCATGGAAATGCTGGTTATTACGGGGGAATCACTGGGGGATCTTCTGGCATCTCTGCCCGCAACCCACCTGATGCACAGTATAGTTCCCTGCCCCTGGGAGGCCAAGGGTCAGGTCATGAGAAGCCTGGTGGAAGAACTGGGTGAGGAAGTCAAGGCCATCGAAGGGGTGAGATTGAAGATAAAAGACGACTGGGTGCTGATCTACCCGAGCTCGAGTCACGCATGCGTGCACATCTATGCGGAAAGCGAGGATAAGGCCCGGGTGCGCGATCTTATCAGCAAATGGTCGCGTAAGGTAGAGGGCATGCAGTCTTAAATACGGTTCATCTCCAAATTAGTTGGTGATTAATACATAATAACCGGGTTCCGGTAAACAGCCCCTTCGCCTTCCGCCTTCGCCAAGGCTACGGCGGACAAGTCGGCCTTATACTTAGTTCTTTGAGCTTCGCTACGTGATTCACCAAAACCCCGGCTTGAAATATTATTATCCATCTGCCGGAACCCATTAAGAAACGGGGTCAGAGCGCAATGACCACACAAAAGACTAAAGCCTGGAACACAGAGTTCACGGGGTTTACACCCCTCCCTTGAGGGGAGGGGTTGGGGGAGGGTGAGTCGTTGTAACTTGGAACGTGGAACATGGAATCTGGAACTCCAGCCATAGGCTGGCAGGTATTCTCTTTACCTTGTAGCGCGGTTATTGCTGTGATACTTTCAGGCTGATGATCTTTCAGAGGAACAGAAAAATCCGGTTTACTTTCCTGCTGGCTGCAGCAGCCTTAACGATTTACAGTTTAGTCGGTGAACAGGGCCTTTGGGAGCTGAACAAAATGGTTCACCGTCGAAATGAGCTGAGGGCAGAGATCAGCGGTCTTGAACGTGACAACAACTCTCTGGCTGAGCGGATAGGCCGCCTGCGAAATGATCAGGCAACCATTGAGGCTCTGGCCAGGACGAAGCTGGGTATGGTACGCCCCGGCGAAGTTGTTTATGTCTTCCCTGCGGAGGAGGACCAGAAGCGGTGAAAATCCCCGCTGGCTGGTTTAATCACCGCTTCATCTTCCCTCTGACCCTTTTCCTTTTTTTTCTGTTCCTTTTTTTCCCGACACCACTGGATGGCTTTTCCTGGTTTCCCCTGCACCTGGCCATGTCGGCAATTGTTGTCGGTTTTTCATTGCCCCTTTCCTACAACAGGAAGAAGAAAAAAGAGGTACCCTATTTTCT
>JBGMRC010000165.1:0-3482 GCA_048061075.1 bacterium
CCACTTCCCGCCGCCGAAATCGATGGTGCTCGTGTTGCCCAGGAGGATCATGTCAGGCCGGATGTAGGACTTCTGGCGCGTCTTGAGAACCATCTCCTCGCCCATGAAGGAGAGCCTCATAACCAGGTTCTCGGTCTGGCGCACGGCGGGACCTTCCGCGAAACCGGACCACACGCCCTCTACTCTCTCAATGCTGTAAGTGCCTATCCTCAGGGCATTTGAATAGATGCCCAGGGTCCGGGTCGTGCTCTCTTGTTCTGTCCTGAAATAAGACCCGGCGTCGGGTGCCCCGCCCTTGCTTGACTGACAGGCGGGAAGGCCCGCGATCAGGGCGGTGATCAGGAGGGATAGTAATCCTGCAGCGGTTTTACGTCCCAATCTTTCCTCCTTAGGGCCTCGATGCCCAGGACTACCGCCCTTGCGCCGGGGACAGTAGTGAAGTATGCCAGGTTCTGGTCGACGGCGGACCTGCGTATCGTGTAGGAATCAGCTATGGACTGGACCCCCTCCACCGTATTGATAACTATGTGGACCTCCCGGTTGATGATGGCGTCCACTACGTGCGGTCTGCCCTCCCTTACTTTCCTGACGAAATCGGCGGGGATACCCCGCTCCACCAGGTAATCCCGGGTACCGCCCGTTGCCAGTATCCGGAACCCCATGGCGTCCAGTTTTTCGGCAACGGGGACTACGGCTTCCTTGTCCCTGTCCTTGATGGACAGAAGAGCGGTGCCTTCCAGGGGCAGTTCCATCCCGGCTGCTAGCTGGGCTTTCGCATAGGCGAGCCCGAACTGATCGCTTATGCCCATGACCTCCCCGGTGGACCTCATCTCGGGCCCCAGGAGGGAATCCACGCCGGGGAACTTGATGAAGGGGAAGACGGCTTCTTTGACGCTGATGTGCTCCGGCACGATCTCGGCCGTAAAGCCCAGATCGGCCAGGGACCTGCCCACCATGACTTTCGCCGCGAGACTCGCCAGCGGCACACCTATGGCCTTGCTTACGAAGGGCACGGTCCTGGATGCCCTGGGGTTCACCTCCAGGATGAACACCTCAGAATCCTTAACCGCGAACTGGACATTCATGAGGCCCGATACCTCAAGGGCCTCACCCAGAAGGCGAACCTGCCTGGTGATCTCCTCAACCAGCTCCTGGTTCAGCGATACAGGGGGCAGGCTGCACGCCGAGTCCCCCGAATGGACGCCGGCCTCCTCGATGTGTTCCATTATCCCCCCGATGACGACCTGATCTCCGTCGGCGAGGGCGTCCACGTCGATCTCCACTGCATCCTCTAAAAACTTGTCTATGAGGACCGGATGCTCGGGGGAAGCAGTAACAGCCTCCTTCATGTACCGTTCCAGGCTCTTTTCATCAAAGACTATCTCCATGGCTCTCCCGCCCAGGACATAAGACGGCCTCACCACAACCGGGTAGCCTATCCGGGAGGCCCCCTTACGGGCCTCCGCAAAAGAGGTCGCTATATCGTGGGGGGGCTGTCTCAGGCCGAGCCTGTCGAGGAGATCGGCGAACCTCTCCCTGTCTTCGGCAAGGTCGATCTTTTCCGGGCTGGTCCCGATAATGGGAACACCGGCCGCTTCCAGGTCCAGGGCCAGCTTCAGGGGAGTCTGCCCACCGAACTGGACTATGACGCCGTCTGGTTTTTCCGCATCCACGATGTTCAGTACGTGCTCTAAAGTCAGGGGCTCGAAGTAGAGCCTGTCTGAAGTGTCGTAGTCAGTGCTCACCGTCTCGGGGTTGCAGTTGACCATGATGGTCTCGTACCCTTCCTCTGCCAGGGCAAAAACTCCATGGACGCAGCAGTAGTCGAACTCGATCCCCTGCCCTATCCTGTTGGGACCACCGCCCAGGATGATGACTTTCTTTTTCCCGGAGGGGTCCGCTTCATCTTCTGTTTCGTATGTTGAGTAAAAATATGGCGTATACGCTTCGAACTCGGCAGCGCACGTATCCACGGTTTTGAATGTGGCCCTTATACCTTCTGACAGCCTGCTTTCCCTCACCTCCGACTGTTCTGATTCGGTGAGCAGAGCCAGCCTGCGGTCCGAAAAACCCATCTGCTTGGCGATGAGGAGATCCTCTCGGGAAAGTTCGGACAGGGTTCGCTCCCCGAGCCACTCTTCCGTTCTGACCATCTGCGCGATCTGCTCCAAAAACCACGGATCTATCCCTGTGAGCCCGTGGATCTCTGTAAAGTCGAATCCCCTCCTGAAGGCTTCGGCCAGGTACCATACCCTCTCCCAGTTGGGGGTCCTGAGCTTTTCTGTAACCTCTTCATCACTTGCGTTCGACCTCGCCTCCAGGCCGTCGGAGTCTATCTCAAGAGAAGATATGGCCTTGCCCAGCGCCTCCTTGAATGTACGGCCGATAGCCATAGCTTCTCCCACCGACTTCATCTGTGTGGTGAGGACCTGGTCGGCTTTCGGGAACTTCTCGAAGGCGAACCGGGGAAACTTCACAACCACATAATCGATGGTCGGCTCGAAGCAGGCGGGCGTCTCCCTGGTGATATCGTTGGTGATCTCGTCCAGGGTGTAGCCCACAGCCAGCTTGGCAGCGATCTTTGCGATGGGAAAGCCGGTGGCCTTGGAGGCCAGGGCGCTTGACCTTGACACCCTGGGGTTCATCTCAATGACCACCATCCTGCCGGTCTCGGGACACACGGCAAACTGAATATTGCTTCCGCCGGTATCCACACCGATCTCCCTGATGATGGCAAGGGAAGCATCCCGCATCTCCTGGTACTCCCGGTCAGTGAGAGTCAGGGCCGGAGCCACCGTGATGGAGTCACCAGTGTGTATCCCCATGGGGTCAAAGTTCTCGATGGAGCACACGATCACGACGTTGTCCTTCCGGTCCCTCATGACCTCAAGCTCGAACTCCTTCCAACCGATGATGCTCTCTTCCACAAGTATCTCGGTGGTGGGGGAGAGGTCCAGGCCCCACTGTACGTACCTGTCGAACTCCTCCATATTGTAGGCGATATTTCCCCCCGTGCCCCCAAGGGTAAAGGACGGACGGATTATGGCAGGTAGCCCCACCTCATCCAGGATCTTCTCAGCGTCCTCATATGAATTAGCGTAGCCGCTCTCCGGCAGGTCCAGTCCGATCCTGGCCATGGCGGCCTTGAACTTCTCCCTGTCTTCGGCCTTTTCTATGGCGACCCTTTCGGCCCCGATCATCTCCACACCGTACTTTTTGAAAACACCCCGCTCATCCAGGTCCACGGCGAGGTTAAGGGCGGTCTGCCCGCCCAGGGTGGGGAGAACGGCGTCGGGCCGCTCCTTTTCCACAATGGACTCCACGAACTCCGGTGTCAGAGGCTCAATATAGGTCCTGTGTGACATCTCCGGGTCCGTCATGATAGTGGCCGGGTTGCTGTTGACCAGCACAACCTCGAACCCCTCCTCCACCAGGACCTTGCAGGCCTGTGTCCCCGAGTAGTCGAACTCGCAGGCCTGGCC
>JBGMRC010000166.1:0-3460 GCA_048061075.1 bacterium
AGATCGATATCCCGATCCTCGGGATAAACCTGGGTTCAATGGGATTCCTTACAGAGGTGAGTCTCGAGGATATTTATGTAAATCTGGAGAAGGTAATAGAGGATGACTTCTTTGTCGAGGAGAGGATGAGGCTGAAAGCCGGTCTCATACGGGGGGAAGACCTCATTGCTGAGTTCATGGTCCTTAACGATGTTGTGATCAACAAGGGAGCCTTAGCACGCATTATTGATATGGAAACCGTAGTAGACGGGGAGAGTGTCACCACATTCAATGCCGACGGGCTTATAATAAGCACGCCCACCGGTTCCACGGCTTACTCCCTTGCTGCCGGGGGGCCAATTGTGGAGCCGAACCTGGATATCATCATTATTTCCCCCATATGTCCTCATACGCTTACAAACCGGCCTCTGGTTGTTTCCGGTAGCTCAGAGGTGGAGGTTGTCCTGACCGGCGATTCGGGAAGAGTTTACCTGACACTAGATGGCCAGGAGGGGCTCAGCCTTGAGGAAGGCGATCGGATAAGGATCAAGGCATCGGAACGCCGTGTCAGGTTGGTAAGGACGGGGCACAAGAGCTTCTTCGAGGTCCTGAGAACGAAACTGCATTGGGGACGTTGATGGTCAACCGCGTCCAAGGACCAACGACCAACGTCCAACGTCCAACGTTGAGCTTTAAACTTCGGTTCATTGATGTACCTGAATATGACTTATATATGTTGAAGCCCAAAGCCCAGAGCCCAAAGCCCAGAGCCATGTGAAAATGTTAGAGTATCTGAACATAAAGAATTTCGCTCTGATAGATGAGCTTTCCCTCCCATTTCACGGGGGACTTACAGTCCTTACCGGGGAAACTGGTGCCGGGAAGTCAATAATTGTTGACGCTCTGCAGACAGTCCTGGGTGAAAAAGTGGACCACGGTATAGTCAGGACCGGTACCAATGGGGCTCTGGTGGAAGCGTCCTTTATACTGGATGACAGCGCCAGAAAACACAGCACCGGTTCAGGAGAACTGATCGTCAGGCGTGAGGTTCCCAATAAAGGGAGAAGCAGGGCTTTTATGAACGGGTCTCTGACCCCTATGACGCAGCTCAGGTCGACCACTGATGTCCTGGTGGACCTTCACGGGCAGCACGAACACCAGTCACTTCTTAAAGTGGCAATGCACCTGACTGTTCTCGACGACTTCGCAGGCCTGACTGAGACCTCGGTTCAATACAGGGAGTTATTTGCCGAGCGGGGGGCGCTGATCCGAAGTATAAACAGAGCTGATGAAGGGGCAAGGGAAAGGCTCGCCAGGATAGATTATCTTACTTTTGTCGTCAAAGAACTCGAATCGGCGGACCTGGACGAGGGTGAAGAGGAGGAACTGCTGAGCGAGGAGCGGATCCTGGCATCTGCTCAACGGCTTATTGACGGTACAGGACAGGCGCTGGAGAGGGTCTACCAATCAGAGGGAGCCCTGTCGGAGGAACTGGGACAGATAGTGAATTCCCTCCGCCAGCTCCAGGAAATTGACGGCAGGCTCGCCGAAATTGTGGACCTTCTGGAGGAGGCCAGAACCCAGATGGACGAATCCAGCTATCTGCTGAGGGATTACACCGGAAGCATACAGTCAGACCCTTCACGGCTTGGTCAGGTCGCTGACAGGCTTGCGTTAATCGGAGATATGAAGAAAAAATACGGTGACACGGTCAGTGAAGTGCTGGTTACACTTGGGTCGGCCAGAGAGGAACTCGGGGAGCTTGACGAAGGCGAGGTGGATCTGGAAACGGTCAGGGCCAGGGTCGCTGAGCTTGATAGCGAGCTTCAAAAGATCGCGGAAGAGCTCAGTGCCGGACGAAGAGAAAACGCCGTGCGAATGGAGGAGGAGTTCCTTTCTGAACTGCGTGATCTGGCTATGGAAAAGGTTCAGTTCAGTGTGCAGATCGAAGATAAGGACCTTGACGAAAACGGGATCGACCAGGTGGAGTTCCTGATCTCACCCAATCCCGGTGAGCCGCTTATGCCCCTGCGCAAGATAGCCTCCGGTGGGGAACTCTCGAGGGTGATGCTGGCGCTGAAAAGGATCCTTGCCGGGAACGACTCCATACCTACCCTGGTCTTTGACGAGGTGGACTCCGGGATAGGCGGACGTGTCGCGGCTGTTCTGGGAAGAAAGCTCAAGGAGATCTCCAGGCACCACCAGGTTCTGTGCATAACTCACCTTGCGCCCGTTGCCGCTTATGCGGATAATCATATCCATGTAGAAAAGGAAGAAACCCGGGGAAGGACAGCGATCAAGGCAAGGTACCTTACTGGAGATGACAGAGTCATGGAGCTGGCCAGGATGATGGGTGGGCTCGAACCCACACCCGGGATTATCCAGTCGGCGCGTGAGCTTCTGGAGGAATCAATTGGAATCGGATAATATTGTGATCCGCAAGGCAAAGATGGAGGACGTTCCCGTCATTCACGAACTTGTAAATTATTACGCCTCCAGAGGTGAGATGCTGGCCAGGTCCCGCAGCGAGATCTACGAGGGGCTGAGGGATTTTTTCGTAGCGGAGGAGGAGGGGCAGATGCTTGGCTGCGCCGCGCTTCATATAAACTGGGAAGATCTCGCCGAGGTGAGGTCCCTGGCGGTATCGACGGCTGCACAGAAAAGAGGTATCGGCAAAAAGCTTGTTGAAGCCTGTATCCAGGAGGCGAGGGATCTGGGCGTTTCCAGAGTTTACGCTCTCACCTACAGGCCCGGCTTTTTCGAACAGCTTGGATTCGGTCTGGTTCCCAAAGAGACCCTTCCCCACAAGATCTGGGGCGACTGCTTGAAATGCCCCCAGTTTCCCAACTGCGACGAGGATGCATTGCTGATGGAGGTAACCCGTTGACACGGGACTCCGTTGAAAAGCTCGCGGAGGAGATAAGGTCAAGAGCCCTGAAAAATGGCGCCAGCGATGCAGAAGCCTCTGTCCGTTACGTTGACTCTTCCAGAATAGAGGTAAACGAAGGCAAGGTGGAGGGTATTCGCCGTTCCAGGGAGACCGTAGCCGCTCTGAGGGTGATAGTTGAGGGCAGGCCGGGGTTTTCCTTCTCCACAGATCCGGGCAGGGAGAGTATAGAGGGAATGGTACGCGATGCCCTTGATGGCGCGCGTCTCCTGCCTCCAGACGAGAACAACCGGTTCTCAAGCGCCGGCAGTCCCGCCATGGTGGAGGGTATTCTGGACCGGGAGGGTTTCGATCGCCCCTTCGAGGACAAACTGGACTGTGCACGGGTACTGGAATCAGCAGCCCTTGCCGCGGACGACAAGGTAAAAAAGACGCACAAACCTTCCTTCGGGGAGAACTTCAGGATCTCGGCCATTGCGTCGGGAGATATGGTGTGGTCTTATGAAGATACCCTCTTTTCGGTTGGCGTGGAGGCCGTTGCCGAGGATAATGGAACGTCCCAGACCGGCTACGACTATTCTGTTTCAAAGTTTG
>JBGMRC010000167.1:0-3439 GCA_048061075.1 bacterium
CGTTTTCGAACAGGAGCGTTACCTCCGCCATCCCCATTGGGTTTCTCTTCTCGCTCCCGGAGAAAATCACGTCCTCCATCATCTGACCACGAAGAAGCTTGGCGCTCTGCTCCCCAAGGGCCCACCTGACGGCATCGACGATGTTGCTCTTGCCGCATCCGTTGGGGCCTACAACGGCAGTCAGACCGTCCGGCTGGAACTTGAAGACAGTCTTGTCCGGAAAAGATTTGAATCCATGTATTTCAAGTCTCTTGAATTTCATAATATCCCCGTTACCATCAAGTTGTACTTGATGCTTTACTTCACGATGAAGGTTATCACGAGTTTTTTTCCAAGTAAAGTTGATTTGGGGGTGGAAAAATGGTATACATATGTATACCATTTTCCAGTTTCTAGTTTCTGGTTTCTAGTTTCTGGTGAACGGCGACAAGAGAAATGAGGAAGTATGAAGAGAAAACTTACAGCCAGACAGGAAGAGGTACTCAATTTTATAAAGGATTTCACGAGCAGAACCGGATTTCCTCCAACTGTAAGAGAGCTGGCAGATCATATTAACATAGCAAGTCCGAGAGGGGCATTCAAACATCTGGAAGCGCTTCAGAACAAGGGCTGGATAAAAAGAACTCCGGGCCTGTCCCGGAGTATAGAATTTACCGACAGCCTCCCCTCCCCAGGTATCCAGATACCCATAATTGGAACTGTCCCGGCAGGAGAACTGGATCTGGCAGTGGAAGACCGGGAAGGCACGCTCCTTCTTGATGAGTCCCTGGCCGATGAAGACACATTTCTCCTGAGAGTCAAGGGCCTGAGCATGATCGGGGATCACATCATGCCGGGTGATCTTGCCCTTGTGAGGCAGCAGGAAGCAGCCGACGACGGCGACCTGGTGGTTGTCCTTGTCGGAGAAGAGGCCACCTTAAAGCGACTCAGGAGAGGAACCGATAAAGGGTCCCCTGTTGTTCTTGAGCCCTCCAATCCTGAATTCAATCCCATCGTCCTGGACGAAAGCTCGGAGAATGTAAGGATCATAGGAAAAGTCAAGGCTGTAATAAGGTTGATGACTTCGTAAGAGGTCGTCAATTATTATGGGTCGTAAAAAGTCCATCCGTGGCTTAATACGACCATATCAACAAACCAGGGAGGCGCAGAAAACTTGAGAATGGAGGATCTTTCCGAAAAGGTGGTAGTTGGAGCGGTTTTCGGATCGGGAAACCAGGTGAGACCCGCCTGGTTTATATGGAACGGGAGGAAGTACACCGTTAAAGAAACGACCTACACGTGGACCGAAAGGCGCGGCACCGGAATGCTTTACCATTTTGCGGTAACCGATGGCGCCGATCTGTTTGAGCTTGTCCTGGATAATGCTTCCCTGGCCTGGACCCTCGAAAAGGTGGAATACAGGGCATGATGCCGACCATCCTTCACATCGATATGGATGCGTTCTTCGCCTCGGTCGAGGAGAAGTTCGATCCCAGACTCCGCACAAGACCCCTTGCTGTGGCCGGACCCGGGGTAAGAACAGTAATTACAACAGCCTCCTATAAAGCAAGGGAGTGGGGAGTGGGGACGGGTATGACCGTCGGCGAGGCAAAGCGCAGGTGCCCGGGCCTTGTTCTGGTTAAGGCTGACCACCGGAAGTATACACACGCATCCAGGCAGGTGCTCTCCGTTCTGGAATCCTTCACTCCGGATGTGGAGCCATATTCCGTTGATGAAGCATTCATGAAAGCTGAGGGGATACTCTCGCATTATGCTTCTCCCGGGTCCCTGGCAATGAAAATAAAAGATCGGATCATGAGAGAAGTAGGGCTCATCTGTTCAATAGGTATCGCTCCCAATAAGCTCCTGGCCAAACTCGCAACCGGCCTGAAAAAACCTGACGGCCTAACCGTTCTTGAAGCCTCTGATATCCCGGCTATTCTTGAAAAGACATCTGTAAAGAAGCTCTGCGGAATCGGGCCCAGGACAGTGGAGGAGCTCAGTTCCCTCGGGATCGAGACATGCGGTCAACTGGGAAGGTTTCCCGGGGAACTTCTTGTCCGCCACTTCGGGATCCTCGGTAATGTTCTGTCCAGTATGGGCCGGGGTGAGGATTCGTCATTTCTGAGTCCGGCTTCCCATGGAACCGATGGAGTAAAAAGCGTAGGCCATTCCGTCACCCTCGGCAGGAATATTTCCGATCGGCCACTTATGAAACAGATTCTTCTGACCCTGTCGGAAATGGTGGGAAGGAGAGCCCGCCGTTACGACTGCAGCGGAAGGAGGATCACCCTTACAGTCCGCTACGGGGATTTTACTACCTTCTCACGCCAGAAGAGTCTTACCTCTCCCGTATGGACCACGGATCAGATATACCGTGCGGCCTGCGAGGTATTTGATGGACTCTCCCTCTTCCAACCGGTACGACTTCTTGGAATGTCACTAGGTTCCCTGGAATTCGGAACCCGGCAGCCTTCCCTGATCCACGAAGAACAAAAGCTCGAGTCACTCCAGGAAACCCTGGATGATATAAACAACAAATATGGGGAGTTTTCAGTCGGGTATGGCGATTCTAAAAAAGACCTCAGAGGACACAAGATCATCTCCCCGGCGTGGAGACAGAAAGGAATACGTAGTACGTCAACCTAAGATCAGTTAAAGGTTGAAAGTTGAAAGTTGAAGGTTGAAAGTTGAAAGTGTGGTTTAAAGTTCCGGGTTTGGTGATCCCCTAATAAAGGGTGTGAATCAGGCTTTTCAGTTTGCCTGGTTCGGTATTCTCTCGCATTGATTCATCTGGACTTAACTTTCAACTTTCAACTTTCAACTTTTATTTTTTGCCCGCATTTTCAAGCAGATATCCAATAATAGTGGCCTGGACATCATCAGGTATGGGTTTACCAAACCTTGCCTTGTCGTTCTTTGACATACGCGTTATCGTTCTCTCCCACTCAGCCCTGTCCTTGGTCTTGTCAAGAGATCTGGAGAGAGCGTGGCATTTCGCGCATGTCGCCTCAAATGTGTTTTTTGCTGTCAGGTAATTTACGATCTCTGCTCTATCCAGAGGGGGAATCCCCTTCCCGAAACGCTTCATGCTGTTCTTATTCATCCTGTTTACGGTTTTTTCCCACCCGGCCCTTTTCTTTTTCTTTCCCAGGGGCCGTTTGAGGCTGTGACACTGAGAGCAAGTCTTTTGAAAAACACTTTTTGCCCTCCCGAAGTCTACTTCCTCTGGCAGGGATGTGGTTGCGGAACTTCCCTCATGGACTGCTACCTTCACTACTGCACCATCCTGACCGGCGGCGGAAATGATCATGGGCACGGCGACAAGTATCGCAATCGTGGAAAAAACAATTACAAATCTCCTCATTTATATTCTCCTTTCGTACCTCAGCCTTATCCGGTTGTTAACTAGACTCTTTCCAGAGGATCGAAGAGCTTCCTGTGTTCATCGAGGGTAAAT
>JBGMRC010000168.1:0-3379 GCA_048061075.1 bacterium
TGGTGAACTCAAAACCTGAGGAAAAAAGAGCTCTTATCGAAGAAGCCGCGGGCGTATTAAAGTACAGGATGCGCCGTCAGGAGTCCGAACGCAAGCTTGACAGGACGAGACAGAATCTCCTTCGGGTAAGCGACGTGATCCGAGAGGTAAAACGGCAGCTTGACGCTCTTAAGAGAAGTGCTGCCAAGGCGAGGCGTTATCGCCGTATGAGAGAAGAGCTTGAAAATATCGTGCTCAGACTACGTTTCGAAGAGTTCTCCGAAATTACGGAAAAGCTGCGTGAACTGGAAGGAGATCTGGAGTCAAGAAGCTCGAAGCTGGAGGATAAAGAGGCGTCATTAAGCGCACTGGAGGCGAAGGAAGAGTCTCTCCGCCTTGAACTTGCAGCCGGCGAGGATCGTATAACAGACCATTTCGAACAGGTGAGCGCCATTGAGAATGAAATAGCCCGACTGGAGGGGGATATCACGGTCAGGGAAGGCTCCATAAAGTCGTTGGAAGAGAGGATCACCCGACTCAGGGTGGACGAGGAACTTCTCGAAAAGCAGGTGGAGTCGGAAAGATCTGAACAGGTCCAGATGGAACTGGAGCTCGAGAATATTGTTCACGAATTCCACATTTGTGAAGATGCCCTCAGGGAAGAACAGGAAAAGTTCGATTCTATCGTTCTTGAGTACGAAGGGGCCGGTGAGCAGGTTGAAACTGCCCGTACCGCTCTTTTTGCCCTTGGCACCGAGCAGAGCAGGCTAACCACTGAATTTGATTCGGGAAAGAGGGCTACGGACAGCCTTGAGAGGAGAAGCGCCGAGATCAGCCTGCGGATCGAGGATCTTGAAAAGAAGATCGGGACATCATCCGAAACCAGGATAGAGAAGCAAAAAGAGCTTGTAGCCGCTACATCGGAGAGGGACGGGATCGTGGCCGAAATAGAAAAATGGCGACAGTCCCTGGACGAGAGCAAGCGGGAATTCAAGGATCTGGAAGGATCAATATCGGGCCTTTCCGAAAATCTTGCCGAGTTCAGGGGGCTCGAGAGGACGCTCTCGGCGCTGGAAAAGGATAGGGAGGGATTTTCAGAGGGTGTTAAAGGAATTATGAATGATTACGCCGGTTCCGCAGCTGAAGGAGTCCTGGGTGTAGTTGCGGACCACATTCAGGTTCCGCAGAAGTATGAAAAGGCTGTATTCGCCCTTCTTGGCGACAGGCTTCAGCACATCATCGTGGACAAACCGGAAAACGGCCTTGACGCGGTGGGTTTTCTTAAGGAGCAATCCCGGGGCAGGGGAGGCTTCATCCCCAGGATGCCGTGCACCAACGGGAACGGCAGAGTGAAGGTAGAGAATGACCAGACCCTCGGGTACCTGACTGATCTGGTGGAATTTTCTGAGGAGATGAGCGGTGTCGCCGAGTGTCTCCTTGGTGACGCGCTGCTTGTTGAAGACCTTCAGGAGGCCCACAGAATATGGGAAACGAACGGAATAGCGGCCACCATGGTCACCCTGGATGGAGATGTTGTTGAGCCTGCCGGCATTATTACAGGAGGCAGTATAGAGGAGAAGGGCCAGGAGCTGCTTGCGAGAAAAAGAAGGTTGAAGGAAGCATCGAAAGCTGCCGAGTCACTGGAAGTTACGATGGAGACTTCTCTTGCGAGGCGTGATTCACTGAGGTTGCGGATCTCGGAAACTGAGGCTTCCCTTGAGGATCTGCAGGTCAGGCTGAGGGAACAGGAGCGAGTCTGCATGGAAAGACAGGGCGCTATTGACCTGCTTTCCAAGGAGTACGAACAGCTTTCCAGGACTTCTGAGGATCAGGCCATGGAAAGGAATCTCGTTGAGGATGAGATAAGGTCCCTGGGAGAGAGGCTCAAATTATCGGAGTCCCGGATGAAGGAGATCGAAGAGGAGGAGCGGGAAGCCGCGCAGAACCTCAAGGATCATGAAAGCAGCATGAGACAGCTGGGTGTCGTGATGGAGAACCTGCGTACTAACCAGGAGGAAGCCCGTTTCAAAGCGAATACGATCGCTCTTAAAAAGGAGAGTTCGAAAAAAGCCCTGGAGTCTGCCAGGGATAGATCAGTGGAGATGGATGACAGAAAAAGACGTATCTCAGCCGAGATCGAAGATGCCGGTATCAGGATAGAACATCACGGAAGCGAGATCACTCAGGGCCAGAAGAGTGTAGAAACTCTGGCCGTCGAGCTTAAGAGCAAAAGGGAAAACCTGGTAAAGCTGAGGGAGGACCAGGAAAGATCAAGACAGGACGCGGAGTCAGTCGCCGGCAGAGTCAGGATGCTCAGGACAGAGGCAGCCACCATAAGGAATGAAAAGGTCTCTGTCGACATCAGGATCCATGAACTCAGGACGGAGCGGCAGAATCTGTCAGCAAGAGTCCTGGAAGAACACGAAAAGGACATTGATTCCCTGACAAGGGAAGATTTCCCTGAGGACCCGTTTGACCTGATGGAAGCTCAGGAGAGAGTGGGAATCCTTCGGCAGAAGATATCTTCACTTGGAGAGGTTAATCCCGGCGCCGTAGAAGAGTTCGAAGAGCTGAACGAGCGTTTTGAGTTTCTTACAACCCAGCAGCAGGACTTGGAAGAATCGATCCAGTCCCTGGGAAAAGCGATAAAGAGGATAAACCAGGAGAGCAAAGACAGATTCCTTGTAACGTTTGAGAAGGTCAGTGAGAAGTTCTCGGAGCTGTTCCCCCTTCTCTTTGCCGGAGGTACGGGTGAGATGTCTCTAATAGACGAGACAGACCCGTTAAACACCGGTGTAGAGATCAACGTAAGTCTTCCGGGTAAGAGGCTGAAAAGCATGCAGCTCCTGTCGGGGGGCGAAAAGGCGCTGGTAAGCCTTGTTATGATATTTTCCATGTTCCTGATAAAGCCGAGCCCCTTCTGTATCCTGGATGAAGTTGATGCACCGTTGGATGATGAAAACCTCATCCAGTTCGCAGGCATCCTGAGAGAACTTTCGGACAAATACCAGTTCCTTATCGTCACCCACAACAAGATAACCATGGAAGATGCGGATGTGCTCTATGGAATTACGATGAGAGAACCGGGTGTTTCCCAGGTCGTTTCCGTAAGGCTCAGGGAGGTGGCCTGATGCCCTTTAAGAAAGTACTGGAAAGCGCTGTCTCCCGGATTAAAGGTGGTGTGGGGATAATATTCGTCGATAGCGAGGGTGAAGCAATAGATCAGTTCACCTACGGTGATGTCGAGGAGATAAGGCTTGCGGGTGCGCAACAGGGATTAGTCCTGCGGATGTGTGAGAGTGCACTGGCAAGAGCCAGCAACGGCAACTCTATGAGTGCTGTGGGAATCAGGTCTGAAAATCATCTTTACACCATGGTTCCCGTTACAGACGGCACATTT
>JBGMRC010000169.1:0-3370 GCA_048061075.1 bacterium
ATGGCCTTGTTCATGGCATCCGTATCATCACCCTTCAGGGCTTCGCGGCCCTCCTCCAGAGCGGTTTCGATGTTCTTGACATCCTCCTCGGAAATCTTGTCCTTGTTCTCGCCAAGATTCTTGTTTACTTCGTAGACCAGGGAGTCCAGGCGGTTTCTCGTCTCGGCAAGTTCTTTCTTTTTCTGATCCTCTTCGCCGTGAGTTTCAGCGTCCTTGACCATCTTTTCGATCTCATTCCCTGACAGGCCGCTGGAAGACTCGATGCGTATAGACTGTTCCTTGCCCGTTGCCTGATCTTTTGCCGACACATTTACGATACCGTTGGCATCGATGTCGAAGGTAACCTCAACTTTGGGCATACCACGCGGCGCCAGTGGGAGTCCGATAAGGTGGAACCGTCCCAGTGTCCGGCTGTCGATCGCCATCTGACGCTCTCCCTGCAGTACGTGGATCTCCACCTGGGTCTGGTTGTCTTCAGCAGTGGTGAAGGTCTCTGACTTCCGGGTCGGAATGGTTGTGTTCCTTTCAATAAGGGCTGTCATGACACCGCCGAGAGTCTCTATCCCCAGGGACAGGGGCGTAACGTCCAGAAGGAGCACGTCCTTGACTTCTCCAGCAAGAACCCCGGCCTGGACAGCGGCTCCCATGGCGACTACTTCATCAGGATTAACACCCTTGTGCGGTTCCCTGGCAAAGAGATCCGTCACAACTTTCTGAACCAGCGGTATCCTGGTACTGCCTCCTACCAGGATAACCTCGTCAATATCCGCGGGCTTCAGCCCTGCGTCTTTAAGGGCCTGCTTGCACGGACCGACGGTTCTCTGTACCAGATCATCGATCATCTGCTCGAACTTGGCCCTGGTGAGCTTGATATTCAGGTGCTTGGGACCGCTCTGGTCGGCAGTGACAAAGGGCAGATTGATGTCTGTCTCCTGGGTTGTGGAGAGTTCGACCTTGGCTTTTTCAGCACCTTCCTTGAGGCGCTGCATGGCCATGGCGTCGCCCGAGAGATCGATTCCCTGGTCCTTTTTGAATTCATCCACAAGGTATTTAATGATGCGCTGATCGAGGTCATCCCCTCCCAGGTGAGTATCACCGTTGGTGCTTTTTACCTCCACCACGTTGTCACCGACCTCCAGGATGGAGATATCGAAGGTGCCCCCGCCGAAATCGTATACAGCGATCTTCTCGTTAGCCTTTTTGTCCAGCCCATATGCCAGTGCAGCGGCAGTCGGCTCGTTGATGATCCTCAGGACCTCCAGACCGGCGATCTTGCCCGCGTCCTTGGTGGCCTGCCTCTGGCTGTCGTTGAAATATGCAGGCACAGTAATGACCGCCTGGGAGATGGTCCCGCCAACGTAATCCTCCGCCGCTTTTTTCAGCTTTTGCAGGATCATTGCCGAGATCTCAGCCGGCGGGTAGGATTTCCCGGCGGCCTTGATGACCACGTTGCCGGACCCGTCCTTGTCAACCTTGTATGGAACGATATCGATCTCGTCCGGCACTTCCTTGAGCCTGCGTCCCATGAAGCGCTTGATGGAGTAAACCGTGTTTTCCGGGTTCGTTACAGCCTGGCGTTTTGCCACCTGGCCTACGAGGCGCTCATCATCTTTTGTAATAGCCATTACGGACGGTGTGGTCCTGCCGCCCTCTTCGTTGGGGATAAGTTTGGGGCTTCCACCCTCCATGACCGCAACAGCCGAGTTGGTTGTTCCGAGGTCAATACCGATTACTTTACTCATCTTTCAATTTCCTCCTTGATCGGTTTTATAGGGTCGTAAAAAGTCCATATAAAGCTAACCATAATCGGGTTTATGTCAATGAATCTTATGAGAAATTGGAAATTGGAAATTGGAAATTGGGGCATTTAAACATCAGAACACCGGGTATTTTAAGTTGACGGTTACCAGCAGTTATTAGTTGGTACACTAGAAACCAGAAACCAGAAACCAGAAACTCGCTTAATACAACACGCTTGACATTGTTTTCCGGAGTAAATATTAAGGAAGCAGATGATTCCTCCTCAAACCGAACTTCCCGGGGCCGCGAGCCCCATCGTTATTCCCAGACCAGGACACAGGATCTCCCGCGCTGATATTGACGAGAACGCCTTGAAGGTGCTCTACAGGCTCCACAGGCACGGTCACATAGCTTATCTTGTGGGCGGCGGTGTCCGGGATCTCCTTCTGGGGCGCAAGCCCAAGGACTTCGATATCAGCACATCCGCCCATCCCAATGAGATAAAGAAACTGTTCGCCAACTGCCGTCTTATAGGACGACGCTTCAGGCTGGCCCATATCTATTTCAGGGGAAACAAGATAATCGAGGTGTCAACCTTCAGGACCAGCTCGGAATTCAATCTCGATGATGGTCCCATCAGGTCGGATAATACTTTCGGTACTCCCGCCGAGGATTCATTCAGGAGGGATTTTACCGTTAACGCCCTTTTTTACAATATCTCGGACTTCACGGTCATCGATTTTGTTAACGGCTTGAATGACCTGCAAGACCATGTTATCCGCACCATCGGTGACCCCTCTGTCCGTTTCACAGAAGACCCCATCAGGATGCTGCGTGGCGTGCGGTTTGCCGCCCTCCTGGACTTTACCCTGGATCCCTCTTCACAAAAGGCCATCAGGTCCATGAAAGACCAGATTTGGCAGGGCGCCACACCCAGGATACTGGAGGAGATTTTCCGAATGTTCGGCAGAGGCAAGGGACGCAATGCCTTCGCTCTGCTCCGGAAGCTCGGTCTCCTGGAAACGATATTCCCCGAAGTTTACCATCACGTCATGGAGATGGGGCCTGATGAATATATGGGCATTCTCTCAAGGCTGGACGCCTCCTACCATAAGGGAAAAGAACTCACACTATCCTTGATACTTTCAACTATTTTTTACCCTTTATGCAGACGAGAAACCGCCCGTGATCCCCGGGGAGACAGGATACAGACCGTCCGGAAAACCATTACACCTCTTGCGGACCGGATCCAGGTTCCAAAGAGGGTACAGGATACAATGCGTCAGACCATAGCCGCCCAGACCAGGCTTTTCGGACTCGAGAGCAGAAAGTTCAGGCCAAGGACGATTCTCAGGAAATCCTATTTTTCCGGCGCCATGGAGCTTTTCGAGCTTTCTGCGGGCGGCGACGCTGAAGGAAAAAAACTGATCGCGGAATGGAAGAAAATGGGAAGTAATTTTCCCCGAGATCACACTGCCCATACCCAAAGGCCCAGGAGGAGAGGAAGGCGTGACCCGACAAAACGAAAGAACAGGCCTTCCTGAAAACCTCTCGATCATCCTTCACCGCCCAGCTATCCCTGAAAATATCGGGGCGGTAGCCCGGGTACTCGCGAATACCGGATTTTACA
>JBGMRC010000170.1:0-3369 GCA_048061075.1 bacterium
CAAGTAATGGTACTCCCATGGGGGTCATTTAATGGACTGACAGCATAGCTGTCAATAGATCATTGGAAATGGGAAAATGGAGATTGGAAATTGGATTACCAAATCTCACCCCTCCCTTGATGGGAGGGGACAAAGGGGAGAGTGGCAACATTTGATAGTTAGAGGTCCGCCCATGTGTGCGGCCTGCACCCCCTGCGCTAACTCCGCGGAGTAGCCTGGAAGTGGCTGCACTGCGTTACAAGCTCTTATCTCTTCAGATAAAACCCAACCCAACGCCTGCTCTTATCCCCTCCATCCCCTCCATCCCTGTTAGAATAAATTGCCTGCCATTCATTGGACTTCGGTCTGTCTACAGCCTTTAGCCTGGGTCCTCCAATCTCCAATCTCCAATTTCCAGATCACTACTACACTAATTTAATTCACATCAGTTCCAATTGCATGGTAAAATTACGGCTTTCACTTACGGATCCATGGACAGCCTTAAAGGAAGAAAAATAGTGTCAACCGACAAAATAATCATAAAGGGCGCGAGGGAACACAACCTCAAGAACGTCAGCATTGAGATACCCAGGGATTCTCTTGTGGTCATAACCGGGGTCTCGGGTTCGGGAAAATCCTCCCTCGCCTTCGACACCCTTTACGCGGAAGGTCAACGCAGATATGTGGAATCCCTTTCGGCATACGCGAGACAGTTCCTGGAACAGATGGACAAGCCCGATGTGGATTCCATAGGCGGGCTCTCGCCGGCAATATCCATCGAGCAGAAGAAGGTCAGCCGAAATCCCCGCTCCACGGTCGGAACTGTTACCGAGATCTACGATTACCTGCGTCTTCTCTTTGCAAGAGTTGGAACACCCTACTGCTATCAATGCGGCGACAGGATCGACGCCCAGTCCTCTCAACAGATAATTGACAGCCTGATGAAGACCGAGAGCCAGACCAGGATGACCATCCTGGCGCCTGTTGTCAAGGGAAGGAAGGGTGAACATCGCCAGGATCTTGAACGCTTTGGCCGTATGGGTTTTCTCAGGGCAAGAGTTGACGGTGAGATCCTGAGCCTGGAAGAAGACCTCGTTCTCGACCGTAAAAAGAAGCACGACATCGAACTTGTCATTGACAGGCTTGTTATCCGCGATGGGATCAGGAACAGGCTCGCCGACTCAGTGGAACTGGCCCTCAAAATGGGTGACGGAGTACTCATAGCGCTTTTTTCCGAGGGCCGGGAGATTGTTTTTTCAGAGAAGCTGGCCTGCATAAAATGCGGCATCAGCTATCCTGAGATCTCACCCCGCTTCTTCTCCTTTAATAACCCCACCGGGGCCTGCCGTGAATGCGGTGGCTTGGGAACGACGAGCGTTATCGACCCTGAGCTCATAGTTCCTGACCCATCCCTGTCTATACGCCAGGGCGCTCTGGCGCCCTGGCGGAAGAGAGACAGCGTTTTTTATCATCAGCTCATGGATTCTCTCTCCTCCCATCTCGGATTCGACCTAGACACACCTTTCCGGGATCTCCCGGAAGTCGCCCGGCAGGTGATCATATACGGTTCCGGTTCGGAGAAGATCACCATAAAATATGAGACGAGAAACTGGAAAGGACGCTCCCAGAAACCCTTTGAGGGGGTGATCCCGAACCTGAGACG
This sequence comes from bacterium, assembly GCA_048061075.1. Lineage (GTDB taxonomy): Bacteria > BMS3Abin14 > BMS3Abin14 > BMS3Abin14 > BMS3Abin14 > SZUA-178. The sequence continues at coordinate 1,643 of JBGMRC010000170.1, forward strand.
CAGGTATATGGAAACGGGCTCGGAATCAGTCCGGGATGAGATCGAATCGTTCATGGGGAACCGGATATGTGACTCCTGCCATGGCGCGCGTCTCCGGCCGGAAAGCCTGCATGTAAAGATCGGAGAAAAGAATATCCACGAAGTAACCCGACTGTCCATCGCCCAGGCGTCCGAATTCTTCCGGGATCTGAAACTGAACAGGAAGGAGATGGCCATCGGCAGCAGGATCCTGAAGGAGATAAAGGAGAGGATCAGGTTCCTCGTTGATGTCGGACTTGATTACCTGTCCATGGACCGGACTTCGGGCACTCTTTCGGGTGGTGAAGGCCAGAGGATCAGGCTTGCTACGCAGATCGGCTCCAGCCTGATGGGAGTTCTCTATATCCTCGATGAACCCAGTATCGGACTCCATCCCCGGGACAACAAGCGTTTACTCACCACACTGATGAAGCTCAGGGACATGGGCAACACGGTAATAGTTGTGGAGCATGATGAGGAAACTATCAAAACCGCTGATTTCGTTATCGACATGGGACCCGGCGCGGGAGTCCGTGGGGGTAACATAGTCGCATCCGGCAGCCCGAAGACGATCATGTCCTGCGATGAATCCCTTACCGGCAGATATCTATCCCGGAAGCTTCGTATCAGGACTCCCGATAAAAGGAGGGAGTCAGGGCCCAATGGATTCGTCAAGGTGATCGGCGCAAGAGCTAATAACCTCAAGAATATAGACGTCTCATTTCCCCTGGGCTTGTTTACATGCATCACGGGCGTATCCGGCTCGGGAAAGTCCACGCTTGTCATCGACACCCTGTACAGGGCAATGGCGCGTAGACGCTCCGCCGCCGCCGACAGGCCCGGAGAACACGATCATATAGAGGGCGATCAGTTTATCGACAACGTGATCGACATCGATCAGTCACCCATAGGCAGAACGCCCCGTTCCAACCCGGCCACATATACAGGGGCGTTTACTCCCATAAGAGAACTTTTTTCCCAGGTGCCTGAATCCCGCCTTCGCGGCTACAAACCGGGCCGATTCAGCTTCAATGTAAAGGGAGGCCGTTGTGAAGCCTGCCAGGGAGACGGTGTAAAAAAGATCGAGATGCATTTCCTGCCCGACGTACACGTGACGTGCGAGGTGTGCAGCGGGAAGAGGTTCAACAGCGAGACCCTTGAGGTCACCTACAAAGGTGTGAATATAGCCGAAGTATTGGCCATGACGGTCAACCAGGCTGCCAGGCTCTTTGAAAATGTTCCCGTTGTCGCCCGGCGGCTGAGAACACTTCAGGATGTGGGAATGGGCTACATTCAGCTCGGCCAACCCGCCACGACCCTTTCGGGGGGTGAAGCGCAGCGTATAAAACTTTCCAAGGAGCTGTCGAAAAGGGATACAGGCCGAACACTTTACATACTGGACGAACCGACCACAGGCCTGCACTTCGACGACGTGGTCAAGCTCCTCGAAGTTCTGAACAACCTGATCTCAAGGGGCAATACAGTCCTGGTGATCGAGCACAACATGGAGGTTGTCAAATCAGCCGATTACGTAATCGACCTGGGCCCCGAGGGAGGTGATCTGGGTGGGGAGGTCCTGGCCCGGGGAACGCCGGAAGAACTGGCGGCGATGAAACATTCATATACTGGCAGGTTTTTGAAGAAAGTACTTAAGAACTAGTGGTCAGTTGTCAGGAGTCAGAAGTCAGAATTCAGGAATTATCCGGGGA
>JBGMRC010000171.1:0-3366 GCA_048061075.1 bacterium
TTCCCTCGCCTGTGTTTAATGTGTGCAGATCCGAAGATTTAAGGTGCGGAACCGCATATGCGATCGCCTCCAGGTCGTTGAGGAGTTTTACTTCAGGAATATTCAGTGTGCGCGCCAGGCCGGATTCGGTTACGTCCCATGGCAGATTAGTAGTTGCTGCCCTTCCCTGGCTTACCGGACCCGCAATCCCGATACAGGCCCTGTCGATGCTGTAATCAACGGTTCCGATAAATTCAGCCACGATCTCCTCGAGGCTTCCGTATTCGGAACTGGGATATGAGGCATCCTGCAACGGATCCAATGTCCGCGAATCGAATGAAAAAAGAGCAAGGATAGTCTTCGTACCCCCAATATCGCCGGCCAGGAGCATATTAATTCAGTTCCTCCAACTAAAGTAGCGTTTACAGCAGGGCCTCTCCAAGGGTAAGGACAGCCACCAGTATGAACAGGAGGCCGAGTGATCTCTCCATGGTCTTCTGAGAGATCCTAGTCGCCACCAGCGAACCCAGCTGGGCTCCGATGACAACGCCGGGAACAGTAAAGACCGCTATTGAAAATACCGTTTCGAGAACAGATCCCCCGACACTGAGAAATCTTATGAAATGGCCCGCGGAAGCCGAAAGGGCTGTGAAGGCCACAACGAATACGCTCGTGGCAACGGATACCTTGCTGGGAACACGGCACCGTTGGAGGAGAAAATAGCTGTCAAGCTCTCCCAGTCCGGTTGAGATCATCCCCACGAAGAGACCTCCAACGCCAGCGATCGTTATTCCCTCATAGCGGTTACATACCTTGTACCGGATCACCTCTCCCTCGGCTGTTTTAATAACGGATTCGTCTTTATCGCCGCTGCTTTTTTCACCTATTGCGTTATCCATCCTGATCACATCCTCGATCTCAGGTGATCTCAGAAAGCTCAGGGCCACCGCGAACAGACCCACACCGAGTATGATCTTCAGGACCTGGGATGGGATATACGCAGCAGCAACCGACCCGATGATGGCCATGGGTATTGTGGCCATGAGGAGTGTAAATCCGAGTTTGTAGTCTATGAGTTTTTTTGTAGCATAGGCGTAAATGCCGCTCGCAAAGCCGAACACCTCAGTGATAAGGGCGGTGCCTATGGCAACATCCGGAGGGAGGCCGAGAAAGAGGATGAAAATGGGTGAGAAGAAGGTCGCACCTCCCACACCGGACGCCATGGCGGTGGTGGCCACAAGGATGGATATGGGCAGCATGTACCAGTACTGAAAAGTCACGGTAAAAGCCAGTTAAGCCTTTTTATGCCGCCGATTATGTCGTTCTGAAGTTCAAAGCTTATAACTTTGCGACCGGCATCCAGGAGGGCCTGTCGATCACCCATTGCCTGGGCAGCTTTTAGCACTCCAAAGGTAATGGAGGATTTCCCGCTCCCGGCCTCGTCAGGCACGGGCAGATCGTTAGATCCCCGCGATATTATCTGAATGAACAGGCCCCTGCCGCTGTCGCCCTTGTGGAGCTGTCCGGTTGAATGTAGAAAGCGCGGACCATAACCGAGGGTTGTGGCAATACCCAGCCTGTCCCGTATCTTTAGGCGCATGTGCTGAAGGAGGGACCATGCGTCTTCAGATGGTTTGATGTAGGCCTGAATGGACAGGTAATCTCCCGGCTCTGCCTGGTCAAGGAAGCGGTTCAGCGCCTCAGAGAGGCTTTTGACTTTTAGATCAGAAAAGACAGTTGTGCCGTCCTCTTTGAGAGTTGGTTTTCGGTCCGGCAGAGCGCCGTCCTTCCCGTAGACCGAAAGCATCTGCCGCGTCTGGTTCTTGGCCGATTCCACGTTGGGCTGGTCAAAGGGGTTTATCCCCAGCACGTGCCCTGCAACAGCAGTCGCAACTTCCCAGCGGAAGAACTCACCGCCAAGGTCGTATGGATCATCAAGATTGATCTGGATAACGGGATGCCCGCTGTCCTTCAGGCTCTGGACCGGTTCGTCGTAAGTACGGTCACCTGCCAGCCTGAGGTACACGAACAGACGGTCCGAACCATAGATTTCCGGCGTCGCAAGGGTCTCTCTGTCCACAGGTAATATCCCCTTACCCTCCTTTCCCGTGCTCTCGGCAATGAGCTGCTCAGCCCATGCCCCGAAGGCCTCTATGGGGGGGGAAGTGACCAGGGTGAGCTTGTCCCGGCCCGAAAGGGCCAGGGTGCCCATCGCGGCCCCCAGCAAAGACCCGGAGTTATCGCCCTTTACCGGGCAGTTTTCCGGTTCGCAGTTACATGCAACGGTAGAGGCACGATCAAGGAGCCGGGCTATGTCCACCCCGGCAAGGGCGGCCGGCACCAGACCGAAATATGAAAGAGCCGAATACCGGCCCCCGATATCAGGATCGTTAATGAACACCTCCCTGAAGGAATGCTTGTCGGCAAGATCCACGAGGGGGCTGCCGGGATCGGTAATGGCGATGAAGTGACCGCCGGCTTTTGAGCTTCCGACGACCTCTGAAGTAATATTGAAAAAGTGTTTGAAAAAGGAAAGGGTCTCTGCTGTTGTCCCCGATTTCGTGGCGACAATGAACAGGGTTTCGGCGGGATCTACAGCTGCCGTCAGCTCCCTGACAGCGTCAGGATCGGTACTGTCAAGGACGTGAAGCCGCAGATAGCCCTCGGCTGCGTGGAAAACCCTTGCAAAGAGGTCCGGGGCGAGGCTGGATCCACCCATTCCCAGAAGAACGGCCTGGCTAAAACCTGCTTCCCTCACATCATCAGTGAACTTGATGATCTGCGGTACTACGCCCGTCATGTTATCGGGGCTGTTGAGCCATCCGAGACGGTTGGTTATCTCTTCCGGTTCGGATTTCCACACTGTGTGGTCGTGCTCCCATATCCTGGTCATTATCCTGTTTTCCTTAAGGCCGACCAGTGTTTTATGGACATCCGGTTCATGCTCACCCAGGCTGGCAACATATACTTTTCTGCCTCCTGAAAGGAGCTCTCTTTTTTTCGTGATCCCTGCCATGAGGGACTGAAAGGAGTCAACGAATTTACCGATTCCGTCTTCCAACAGGTCATTTGTTATCCTGTCCAGATCTACTCCTGTTTTGCTGAGGGTTTCCAGGAAAGACCGGGCTTCACCGATACCTTTTTCCAGGGACGAAGAAGCCTTGCCGTGCTCTTCGAAGGCGTGGAGGGTGGCCGGTGGAAGTGTGTTGACAGTGTCAGGACCGATCAGGGTGTCTACATAAAGGGTGTCCGGATAGGCGGGGTTCTTGGTCCCTGTGCTTGCCCAGAGGGGTCTCTGCACTCTTGCGCCCCTGCCGGCCAGTGCCTCCCACTCGGGTCCCGAAAATATCTCCCTGAAAAGGCCGTATGCAGCCTTGGCATTGGCGA
>JBGMRC010000172.1:0-3337 GCA_048061075.1 bacterium
GCGGTTCCGCACCTTAAATCTTCGGATCTGCACACATTAAACACAGGCGAGGGAAAAGATCGCGAATCCCTTGCCGTAATAGCGCCCGGCACAGGTCTGGGCGAAGCGTTCCTCACCTGGAGTAACGACAGGTATCTCGCCCATCCGTCCGAAGGGGGCCATGCGGATTTCGCCCCCGCAACACCTGAAGAGAGAGAACTGCTGGGATATCTGCAGGAGCGATCCGATCATGTAAGCGTGGAGTCGGTCTGTTCCGGAAGGGGGATCCCGAATATATACAGTTTCTTAAAAGACACCGGCGGCTATGAAGAGTCGGACTGGATGAAAGAATCCCTGGCCGACGTAACCGACCCCACTCCGGTAATTATAAATGCCGCGACAGATGAGCACAGGCAGTGCCTGTTGTGCGAGGCAACGCTGGAAATGTTCGTGTCGATCATGGGATCGGAAGCCGGCAATCTGGCCCTTAAGGTAATGGCTACCGGGGGCGTATTCGTAGGCGGTGGTATTCCCCCCAGGATCGTCCCGGCCCTTGAGGCGGGCAGTTTCATGAAGGCCTTCACCGGCAAGGGGCGCATGCGGGCAATTATGAAAAAGATCCCGGTTCACGTGATCCTGAACCCGAGAACCGCGCTGATAGGCGCAGCGTGCTATGGGCTAGGGCGAGATAAGTGCTAGTTTCAGCTTTATAAAAGGCAGCCAACTTTGATATGGTCGTAAAAAGTCCATCCATGGCTTTTTACTAGACTTTTGGTTTTAGTATTTGAGATTCCTCTGGAGGGAATCTATGTCAGGGCACCTCGTCCTCATCGGGGGCGGACACGCTCATCTGGCCACTATTTCACGGATCGATGAATTCGTGGCAAAGGGCCACCGCGTATCTGTGATCAGCCCGTCATCCCATCATTACTATTCCGGGATGTCACCGGGCGCCCTGTCCGGGACATACAGGTCCCAGGAGATCCGGTTCAATATTAAAAAGATGGTCGAGGGCCGGGGGGGATCGTTTGTCTACGACAAGGTCATCTTCCTCGATCCCCACAGGAAAGAACTGATGCTCGATTCCGGGGGTGGAATATCTTACGATATTGCCTCTTTCAATGTTGGAAGCAGAGTGTCCTCAGGAAGTATTTACGCCGGCAACAGGTCTGTTTTTCCCGTCAAACCCATCGTCAATCTCGTCCGGTCCAGGAAAGCTGTTGACCGTGTTCTGAAACAAGTTGGGGGGGAGCCCGGTATCACCGTGATCGGGGGTGGACCAGCCGGTGTCGAGATAGCGGCAGCACTTGCAACTCTGGCGGACAACGCTTCCTCAAAGACTGCTATCCGCATTATTACCGGCGGGAAGATCCTGGGCCCATATCCTTCCAGGGCCAGGGAACTTGTCATAGCCTCTTTGTCCAGAAGGGGCGTTCACATTTCAGAAGACACCACAGTTAAACATATTGAAGGCAATAATATTGAACTTGAAGATGGAAACATCCTGTCCACAGATATCATATTCCTCGCGATGGGTGTAAAACCTTCACCCCTCTTTCTCAACACCCTCCTTCCTACAGGTGAAGATGGGGGCCTGCTGGTCAATTCCTTTCTTCAGAGTGTTCAATACGATAACATTTTTGGAGGCGGTGACTGCATTACCATCAAAGGCATGCCTCTCGACAGGGTCGGTGTCTATGCGGTTCGCCAGAATCCGATCCTGAGCCATAATCTGCTTGCCGCTCTTGAGGGAGATCCACTGAACAAATTTGATCCCGGGCCCCGGAACTACCTTCAGATCCTGAACATGGGCGACGGAACAGGGATATTCAGAAAAGGAAACTGGGTGTGGCAGGGAAGGCTTGCCTTCATCATCAAGGATCGTATCGACCGCAGGTTCATGAAGAAATTTCAGGTCTCGGGGGAACTGGATGAACCAGAATAGTAACCTGATGCCCAAAACCGGAGAAAAACATGAAAGCATTAGATTTTTTTAAACCAGTATCTACCTGGCCGGCACAGAAGGTACGCGATTACCTGGACAATCACGACCCTGAGGATTACAACCTCATCGATGTAAGGCAGCCTGGTGAGTACGAGAGCGGACACCTTCCTGGAAGCAGCCTCATATCCCTTCCGGAGCTGGAGGAAGGGCTGTCGGAAATGGATACAACCAAACCGACGGTAGTCTACTGACACTCCGGAACCCGCAGCCGTGCCGCTGTGGCGATACTGGCCAGAAACGGCTTTACTGAGGCCCACAGTATGGAAGGAGGTATAACAGCATGGGAGGGCAGCAGGGCAGCCGGGCCTCCAGAGGCTGGTATCGCCTACTTCACCCCTGCAGATGATGCTGGCGAGATGACAGCGCTGGCCTGGAGCCTCGAGCATAATACCCGCAAGCTGTATATGGCACTAAACGAAATAGAGATTCTCACTGGCAGCGGGGATATTTTTTCCAAGCTGGCCTCGGCGGAGGATCATCACAAGCAAGCGCTGGAGGAATTTTATTATGACCGGTACGGAAAGCCGCTTTCCTTGCTGACGGATCGACTGGATCTGGAAATCCTCGAAGGGGGAGCGCGTCTTGCAGAAACCCTGGCATGGGTCGATGGCAGATCTTTTCCGGAAATTCTGCACATGGCGCTGGCCCTGGAGGCAAACGCCTACGACCGCTACCTTCAGATGATCAATGCTGCTGATGATGAGGACGCCAAAGATATATTCAGAATGATCGCCCGCGAGGAGAAGGACCACCTGAAATTGCTGGGTGATCTTCTTGATAGTAAGGAAGCCGAATAGTGGCACGGATCTTTTCCGATTACGTGCAGAAAGCCAAACAGATCCTGGAAACCAATCGCGCCGGAGACCACACCAGGCCTGCCCCGGGCCTTTATCCCCATCAATGGAACTGGGATTCGGGCTTCATAGCCATAGGCAAGTCACACTACGACACAAAGGGCGCTGAGGCGGAATTAACCAGTCTTCTGTCCGCCCAGTGGCAGAGCGGCATGGTCCCCCAGATCGTCTTCGACCCCGATCACCTGGGCCACTACTTTCCGGAGCCCGATTTCTGGAAGACGGAAGAGTCCATGCAAGTGCCGGCTGGAAAGCTCACATCCGGCATAACCATGCCACCTATTCTGGCCCTTGCCGCTGAAAAGATCTTCAGACACTCCAGGCAGCCGAACGACGTAATACCGTTTCTGAAGAAAGTTTATCCCAGGCTCCTGGCACTGCATGAATACCTTTACAGGGAGCGGGATCTTCACGACGAGGGACTTGTCTATATAAGACATCCCTGGGAGTCGGGGATCGACAACTCCCCCACCTGGGACGGTCCGCTGAAGAGGATCAA
>JBGMRC010000173.1:0-3336 GCA_048061075.1 bacterium
ACAGGGTTCCCCTTTTTACCGCCATTTATACTTTCCTTTTTTTCAGTTCCCACTCGGGCTCCATGGCTTCTAAAAAGGGGCACTCGCCGGTCGGGCCGCCGATAGCACAGGCGCCGATCAGTTCGCCTAGAGCTCGCTCTATTCCCATCAGAGATGCGATTTTTGCCTTTACATTCATTCGCTTTTCTTCGGCCATGTGCCGGACTTCGTCGCATGAAGTAGTGGGATTCAGTTTCAGGTGGAGAAGGCCCTTTATCTCGTTGAGAGTAAAACCCAGCTCCTTGGCGCGCTTGATGAAGCGGACCCTTCCTACGGTGCTCGCCGGGTACTGCCGGTATCCGGATTCCGTTCGGGGCGGTGCGTTGATCAGCCCGCTCTTTTCGTAGAAACGGATTGTTTCCACTCCAATGCCCGTAAGGCTTGCAACTTTTCCTATTGTCAATGGCTTCATTTATCGCTCCTTAATATCTTTCGGGATCATTCATTTACATTATAAACACTGTAGCATGCTACAGGGTCAAGGAAAAATTTGATGTTATTTTGAAATGATCCGTCACGTCTATTGACATTGGTCCGCTATTACTTTATATATATGAGTAGATACTTAAATAAGGGTGGAGATGTTGATATGACCAGGGAAAAAGATCAGTGTGACGCTCGGATTATCCACGAGGACCGGGTTGCCCGGGCCCGGAAGAACGCTCTCGATAGCGAGACGCTTGGGCTGATATCGCGGATATTCAAAGCCCTGGGAGACCCCACGCGCCTGAAGATCCTGTGGGCTCTGGACCACGGCGAAATGTGCGTGTGCGACCTGGCCGCCATGCTGGATGTTTCCGAATCGGCAGTCAGTCAACAGCTCAGGACCTTGAGACACCTGTCCCTCGTAGCCAACCGCAGAGAGGGCACGGTACTTTACTACCGTCTAATGGACGAACACGTGAGGCAGCTTGTCAACATGGCGCTTGAGCATGTCCGGGAGTAATGGGCCCGGTTCTTTAAACCTGCCCGTAAGAGGCTGAAAATGGATCAAACCCTCGCTTTTTTCATGAACGTACTATCCGAAACCTGGGAACTTTTTCTCGACGCCTCCCTGTATATTCTGTTCGGGATCCTCGTCGCGGGTCTTCTCAAGATGTTCCTGTCACCTGAGACCGTGGCCCGCCAACTCGGCAAGGGAAAATATTCTTCGGTATTCAAGGCGGCGCTGTTTGGAATCCCGATACCGCTGTGTTCCTGCGGTGTATTGCCCGCCGCCGCTTCTTTAAAGAAGCAGGGGGCCAGCAACGGGGCGACCACCGCCTTTCTCATAGCTACACCGGAATCAGGAGTCGATTCCATTTCCATTTCATACGCTCTGCTGGATCCCATAATGACGATAGCAAGGCCCCTGGCAGCCTTCGTGACGGCCATTTCCGCGGGGATCGCGGAAAATATTTTGCGACCGCCTCAATCCGACAGGGTAGATGACGGGCTTCAGCCCTGCCAGGTGGATGACTGCTGTGACGGGTCGGAGTGTGATCCAGTCGAACACAAGAACCACCACAGCTGGACCGAGAGAGTTCGGGCTGGCCTGGCCTACGCATTCGGGGATCTCTGGGGAGATCTGGTCGGCTGGTTTCTGATTGGAATGCTGCTGGCCGGCATTATTACCGCCAGTGTTCCGGAGGACCTGTTCACTTCATATCTCGGCGGCGGTCTGACCTCCATGCTTGTCATGCTGCTGGTGGGGATACCGCTGTACATCTGCGCCACTGCCTCGACGCCCATAGCGGCGGCCCTGATCCTGAAGGGAGTCAGCCCTGGCGCGGCTCTGGTCTTCCTTCTCGTGGGCCCTGCGACAAACCTGGCCTCCATGACGGTCCTGACAGGGTTCCTGGGAAAGAAGGCTACAGCTCTTTACCTGGGTTCCATCGCTGTTGTCAGTGTGCTGGCAGGATTGGCTCTGGACCTGGTGTATGGCTTTCTGGGTATTAATGCCGGCGCTGTTGTAGGTCAGGCCGGTGATATATTCCCCGGCTGGATACAGCTTGCCGGCGCTGCCGTACTCATTGCCCTGTCTGTCAGGCCGATCTGGCGCAAAGTTGTCAAGTGGACCGGCAGCCTGGGAATCGGGGGAAAAGACCCGGCCTGTCCGAGCTGCGAACCTTCATAGATCGTTTGGTTCATTCCCCAATTAGTTCGTGGAATTTCGATTGAGCGTATCCATAAGGCCGGGTTTTTGGGTGTAATCACTCGGCTGCGCAACCCCCTTTTAGCTTCGCTTCGTGATTCACCAAAACCCCGGCCTGTTATGTATCTATCCATTTAGGGTTCCGGTAAAGTGGTGAATTGAGGTCATACGCCTACTGAACGTTATTTTCGATGGGGACAAACCTGACGATCCTCCGGTTGCCGAAGTCGGCGATGTAGACAGTCCCTTTGCTGTCTATCGCAACATCGGTGGGAAACTTAAGCCCGGCCGGCCCGCTTTTGTTCGCGCCGATAGTTACGAGGAATTTTCCCGTCGGTGTGAACTTCTGGATCCTGTTGTTATAAAAGTCCGCGACGAATATGTTTCCGTCCGGTCCTAAAGCTACTGCCGTTGCTGTCTTGAACCATCCGTTGAAGGGGCCATGGATGTTTGTGGCAAAAGGACCTCCCCACTTGCGCAGAAACGAACCGTCCGGTCCAAAAACCTGTATCCGGTCGTTGTAGGCATCGGCGATGACCAGGCTCCCATCCGGCATCAGGGCCACATCGGTGGGATAGTTGAATAGGTTCTTCCTGATACCTTTTTCCCCCGTCGTTCCGTACTGCTTTATGAAATCACCCTCCGGCGTCAGGACCTGGACCCGGTGATTAAAAAAATCGGCCACGTATATCCGGCCTGCATCATCCACCTGTACTCCGGACGGGGAGTCGAATTCCCCGGGGCCCGACCCGGAAGAGCCGATCACCCCCAGCGGCTCACCCTGTAAGGAAAACACCTGGATCCTGTCGTTGAGGTACTCGGCGACGTACAGCCTTTTACCTTTAAGATCCACATCCATAAGCATCGGTCTGCCCAGTTCTCCAGGGCCATCCCCCTCACCGGCAAACTCCCTGATGTAATTCCCTTCCCTGTCAAATACGACGATCCGGTGGGAACCGGCATCGCTGACGAAGACCTCTTTCCCGGCAATAGCAATTCCGATAGGCTCAACGTCAGCGCCGCTTTTGCCGGCCGGAAGGGTCCAGGATCCGGCGAGCCGGTAGCCCGCCTCACGCGCCATGGGGAACCAGCGCCACCATGCCGATAAAGCCAGAAGCAGAAGGATTATTAATACAACGGCCCGGCGGGACATCAGAGGTTCA